>NZ_JBKKBJ010000025.1:0-11727 GCF_046714055.1 Methyloglobulus sp.
AATATCGTTTTAATCGACGCTTTAAGTCGGATGCGTTAGTGCCAAGATTAGTGCGTGCATCAGCCTTAACACCGCCGATGCCCGGACGGTTGCTAAAATTGGCTGAAGCTTATTGGTAATCAGATAATAAAATGAGATTTTTATACTCGTTCAATAAATGTTGATGTTAGAAGGGTAAGGTATCTGGATCAGGACAAGCTGCCAACCCTGATCCAATTAAAATACAAAGCCGTAACCAACGCGGCAAGCGAGCTAGGCGATCCTGGTAAAATCAGGGACTTGTTTACCGGATTTCAGAAGCATTTGTATTACGTGTAAAATACAGTTGAGTGTTTGTAGGGGCAATCCCTTCGACCGCCAGGGATGGTGGAAGTGCAGCGGCGGGTAGGGAACCCGCGCTGTGTGGTTGCCCAGATAACCACAAGGGATTGCCCAGGTTATACGCCTAGTTCACCATAAGGGGTTGCTAGGGCAGGCACAAGGCCTGCCCCTACAATGTTATCAAAATCTTTAATTACAAGTGCCATGTCTGAAAATTTTGCGTTCGATCGTGATTATGCGTATGAATCCTTGAAGGTTCCGCCCAATTCCATTCAGGCTGAACAGTCGGTGTTGGGCGGTTTGATGCTCGATAACCAAACCTGGGACTCGGTGTCCGATAAAGTGTTGGAAAGCGATTTCTACCGCAAGGATCATCAACTGATTTTCAGGACGATAGCCAAACTGGCTGAAGACCAGGTTCCCTTCGACGTGATTACCATCTCTGAAGCGCTGGAAGCGACTGGCGAACTGGAAACCATAGGCGGTTTGTCTTATCTGGGTATGCTGGCAAAAGATACACCTAGTGCCGCTAATATCGTCAGCTACGCCAATATCGTCAGGGACAGGTCGGTACTGCGCCAGTTGATTCATGTGGGTACACAAATTTCAGATTCGGCCTTCAATACCGAAGGGCGCGATACCGCCGACCTTTTGGAACACGCCGAACGCGAGGTATTCAAAATTGCCGAACAGCGCCAACGTGGGCAGGGCGGTTTTATTGGCATTAAATCGCTGCTTGCCAAGGCGGTTGACAAGATTGAAATGTTGTTCGAACAGGAAGGCCATATCACTGGTGCTGCGACCGGATTTACTGATTTGGACGATTTGACTTCAGGATTACAGCCTTCTGATTTGATTATCGTGGCGGGTAGGCCCTCCATGGGCAAAACCACCATTGCCATGAACATGGCGGAAAATATCGCTATCAAAGGCCGTAAACCCGTTGCCATTTTCAGTATGGAAATGCCAGGTGATGCCTTAGCGATGCGGATGATGTCGTCGCTGGGGCGTATCGACCAACATAAAGTCAGGACGGGCAAGCTGGAAGACCACGAGTGGCCGCGATTGACTTCAGCAATCAGTATGCTGGGTGAAACCAAAATGTTTATTGATGATACGCCTGCGCTATCACCCACTGAAGTACGCGCAAGGGCAAGACGGTTGACGCGTGAGCATGGGCAATTAGGCTTGATTGTGCTGGATTATTTGCAGCTTATGCAATCACCCAGCAGCGGCGATAACCGGGTGCAGCAGATTTCCGACATATCCAGGGGTTTGAAAGCGTTGGCTAAAGAACTGAATGTTCCGGTCGTGGCCTTGTCGCAGTTGAACCGGAATCTTGAATCACGCCCCAACAAGAGGCCGATGATGTCCGATTTACGGGAATCTGGAGCTATTGAGCAGGACGCGGATTTAATCGTGTTTGTCTATCGGGATGAAGTCTACAATGAAGACAGCCCCGATAAGGGCATTGCAGAGATTATTGTCGGCAAGCAAAGGAATGGCCCCTTAGGGACTGTCCGTTTGACTTTTCTGGGGCAATACACCCGGTTTGAGAATTATGCGGGGAATTCCTATAGTGATGGCGCTTATGAATAATTACAAGGAAGGCATTTGAACCAATTGATTGCAGCCGCAGCTTATGCAGAAATCAACCTGGATGCAGCCCGGCATAATCTCATAAAAGTACGCAGTTGTGCGCCACAGGCGAAGGTCATGGCGGTCATTAAGGCTAACGCTTATGGGCATGGTTTGTTACGCATGGCGGAGGCTTTGGATACTGTTGATGCCTTTGCCGTTGCCCGCGTTGATGAGGGTGTGCGCCTGCGTAATGCCGGAATAACGCAAAGGATTGCCGTATTTCAGGGCTTTGCCAATGCTGAAGAGTTGCAGCAACTCATCGATTATCAGCTAGAGGCCATCGTCCATTCTTACCATCAGTTAGACCTTATTGAAAGCTGGCAAGGGCAAGATACGCTGCTTGTTTGGCTAAAAATAGATACGGGCATGAACCGGTTGGGCTTTAAGGTAAAGGAAGCCGACCATGTTTATCAAAGGCTTAACGAATGCGGGATAATCAAAAAACCCATCAATCTCATCACCCACCTGGCACGCGCCGATGACAAAACGAGCGCTTTTACGCCACTGCAAATCAGTTTGTTTAATGATGCGGTGGTCTCATACGACGGGGAACGCAGTATCGGCAATTCGGCGGGTATTTTAGCTTGGGAGGATGCCATTAACGACTGGGTGCGCCCAGGGATTATGCTGTATGGTATTTCGCCGTTTTCCGATTCTACCGGATTAAAGCTGGGACTGGAGCCGGTCATGAGCTTGCATTCCAAATTGATCGCAGTAAAACCGGTTGAAAAAGGGGAAACCGTTGGCTACGGCAATAGCTGGGTTTGCAGCAAGGCCACGACACTCGGCGTGGTCGCCATCGGTTATGGCGATGGTTATCCAAGACATGCTAAGGAAGGCACCCCTGTATTGGTCAATGGCCAGCGCGTTCCCCTGATTGGCAGGGTTTCAATGGATATGGTGACAGTAGATTTGGCGACACAGCCCGACGCAAAACCGGGCGATAAGGTTACCTTATGGGGCAATGGACTGGCGGTTGAAGAAATCGCCGATTTTGCAGATACCATACCTTACACTTTGGTATGCGGGGTGACCCAACGGGTGCAATTTGTGGAAACATCGTCGCTTCGGATGTCATGACTTGCGTATTTTTGATCCGGCTCGATTATGATTGGTCCAGGTGTAGGTGCATAAGCAAAGTGTCATGCACCTTATTGAAGCCAGCAATATTGAAGCCAGCAATCGACGGATGACGCAAGCTTATCCGTCCTACTGCACTGTCAAATAATTGGAAATTGCTAAAAAGTAAAACAGCGGGGGATGTGGGTTATCAATTGTTTGAAAGGAGTGATGCACCGTAATCTAATGGGACTTTAAAGTTAGGCTATCAAAGGTGCAACATCTCTAGCTTCGTACAAGATCAAGGTCGGTCAGTGTGTCTAGGGATTTGATATACGTTCGCATCCCCAAACAATGCAAGACTCACATATCTCGCCGCGATGTTCTCCAACGTACGAACGTCGTCCGCTACTACCGTAATCAGAGACTTTACGTGCTTATTGCCTGCATGAACTAAAGAGTTTCGCATCTTTTGGAAATGTTTGAAAGCCATTACATCTTGTTCCCATCCTGGCAGAGCCACATCGGTGGCCCATTTCTCAAACCGCGATGCAAGAGATGGTTGTGGCGGATGTAGTTCCTTAAGAAATTTCGATAGTTCTTTGCTATCCTGTGATGCCTCTACATTTTCGATAATGGCGAGTAGTGCACTCCGTTTTTGGTTCCATGTATCTTTTTCCGCAATCGCTAGTCTGGGAATGACGCATTCGAGAGGGATAAACAGAGACACGAACTCCAAGACGGGATCTTTGGCAGCCCAAGCCCGGAGAAGCCAAGCGAGGACTTCTGCCGCTTTCTCCGACGTCCATTGTTTTTGGAGCTTAGTTATAGGCATCCTAAATCCTTCGGAGACATCCCAGTCGTGCGTTGCTATGCAATTAAAAGCCAGACTTGCACTGATTGCGTATGAGGTACCATTGTCACGGTATGCGTAGCGCTGTTCGGTTATCGGAGTACTCACCAGGAATTTATGCAAGCGAAGCCCGAGGACTCCCGCAACAAAATCGAGCGCAGTGATGAGTGACGACTCCCCTTCTTCCGCTTTAGGCAGAATTTTGTCGCGTGCTACCTCGTTACGGCTGTGGAATGCACTGGCCAAAGCATCATCAACTTCGATGAACTGTGTCGCAACTAACTCGGTGTATAAATTGGCAGGGTAATTCTCAGGGGATAGCGTAGTATATTCCTGCTCTCGTGAGACGTGGTCAATGGATTTTGCATCCTTAGGTTCTTCCTGGCCAATCGTAAAGCTAGCTATCATGTGACGTGGATTGGGACCCACGTAAACCTCAACATTGATTGCACTAAAGTTAAACCTCAGAAGAATCTCATCACGTCCAAGAAGAGAACATCCACTCGCATTGAAGATTTTACTGTAACCGACCCGAACGGCTTTCATCCGCTCACCCTATCACACACGCTATACATGCAAAGAGTAAGTTGGACTGTTGAACAAATTACGCAGCTCTTAAAACAAAATCCACATGAACCGCATCGTAAGGAAAAATCACCTTGCCTCTGTCGGTCTTGTCCAGCAGGCCGCACAACAGCATAGCCTTGACATCACCATGCACCGCCTTTACGTCGCGGTCAACACGCCTTGCCACTTCGCGGATGGTCAACTCGCCTGCTCCGGTCATTGCTTTTAAAATCTGCCAACGCTTTAAGGTCAGTGTTTTCCAAAGTTGTTCCTCGGATTCAAAACCGATATGTGCGCCTTGCGGCTGTCCGGTTTCCCAAGCGGTAATAAAACGCTCGGACGCATCTTTAAGGCTGATTACACCAATTGTGACTTCATTCATGATTTGCCCTCCACTGTTCAACATCGTGCCAATAATCAGCCAACAAACGACGAGGAGACTCAAACACATAGGGGATTTCAACCTCGCCTACATGCTTATGATCGCCCTTACCCACCTCGTTGTCGTAGCGCAACACGCACACACCATCGACAACAAAGGCCAGTCGATACTTGAAAACATGACCACTGCCCGGCACTGGCGCAGAAACACGCCACAAGACCAATTCAGCAAAGCTGTTTTCACTCTGGGATAACCGTTCTTTAAGCAGTAATTCCGCCTTCATGTTGGAGATTATAACAACAGGCTAGGTGTTGTCAAGTACTCCAACAAATTGACGCTCTACAATTGTGACATTGACGCGTTGGGCTTCGTTACCTCAGTAACCTATGGGTTAGCTTCACATACGAAGTAAATTATACCAATCCCAATAAATTGTTATTTGAATCCCTCATCCTGACCTTCTCCCTCTGGAGAAGGAACAATATGAGAACTTATTGGGATTGGTATTATTCTCTAAAGTGAGTGGTTAAATCAATTGTGAAGCCTGGGAAAAATGAATAATGCAGATGCCTTAGTAGGGGCTGGCCTTGTGCCTGTCCTTTGTGTCTTGTGAGAGGAGATTGTGTCATCCAATCGCCACAGCTTTAGGGCAACCACAAGGGTTGCCCCTACATAAACGCAGCGAACTATGGGCGTTAAGTTGGCACGTATGGATTCGCCCCGTCCAGATTTGAGGCCTCAGTTTTTAACAAACTTCAACGCATCATTTTCAACGGTCACTTTGATGACATCGCCCGACTGGAAGTTACCTGCGAGTATTTCCTGTGCCAACGGGTTTTCCAGTTGTTGCTGTATCGCCCGTTTCATGGGTCTTGCGCCGTAAACTGGATCAAAACCTGCCTCACCCAGCAAATCCAGGGCTTGCTCGGAAATTTCAAAGCCTATCTCGCGATCCTGTAAGCGTTTGCGCAAATGCTCTATCTGGATGCTGGAAATCGCCCGAATCTGCGTACGACCCAGCGGATGAAACACGACCGACTCATCTATCCGGTTAATGAACTCAGGACGGAACCGGACACCCACTATTTCCATCACCGCTGATTTCATGGCCTGATAATTGGCTTCACCTGAAAGCTCTTGGATGACATCGGAACCCAAGTTGGAGGTCATCACCACGACGGTATTCCTGAAATCAACCGTCCTGCCTTGACCATCGGTCAATCGACCACCGTCCAGCACTTGTAACAATATGTTGAAGACATCAGGGTGCGCCTTTTCAATCTCATCCATGAGGATCACGGAATAGGGCTTGCGCCTGACCAGTTCGGTCAGATAACCACCTTCTTCATAACCCACATAGCCGGGAGGCGCACCAATCAAACGGGCGACGGAATGTTTTTCCATGAATTCCGACATATCGATACGTACCATGGCATCGGCGGTATCAAACAGAAACTCAGCCAAGGTTTTGCATAACTCGGTTTTACCGACACCAGTAGGCCCCAGGAACAGGAATGAGCCATTGGGACGATTGGGGTCTGAGAGTCCGGCTCTGGCACGGCGTATGGCATTGCTGACAGATTTCAACGCTTCTTCCTGACCGACGACCCGTTTACTGAGCGCTGCTTCCATGTGCAACAGTTTTTCCCGCTCTCCTTCCAGCATTTTGGAAACAGGGATGCCTGTCCATTTGGATACGACCTCAGCAATTTCTTCCTCGGTGACCTTGTTACGCAGCAACGTCATCTTTTGCTGTTCCGCAGGCGCAGCTTGTAACTGCTTTTCCAGGGCTGGAATGATCCCGTACTGCAATTCTGACATACGCGCCAAGTCATTCGCACGGCTGGCCGCTTCCAGTTCAACTCTGGCGTGTTCGAGCTTTTCCTTGATGGATGCTGAACCCTGCAAGGAAGCTTTCTCGGATTTCCAGATTTCCTCCAGATCAGAATATTCTTTTCCCAGCTCGGCAATATCTTCTTCCAGCATTTCCAAACGTTTCCTGGACGCAGCATCGGATTCTTTTTTCAGCGCCACCTGCTCGATCTTCAATTGAATCAAGCGCCGGTACAACTTATCCATTTCTTCTGGCTTGGAATCCATCTCCATACGGATACGGCTGGCCGCTTCGTCAATCAAATCAATCGCTTTATCCGGCAATTGGCGGTCGGCAATATAGCGGTATGACAGGCTCGCCGCCGCCACCAGCGCAGGGTCGGTAATGTCCACGCCATGATGCACTTCGTATTTTTCCTTTAAGCCGCGTAGGATGGCGATGGTGTCTTCGACTGAGGGTTGATCGACCAAGACCTTCTGGAAACGGCGTTCCAACGCGGCATCTTTTTCGACGTATTTACGGTATTCATCCAGCGTCGTTGCACCGACGCAATGCAACTCACCGCGCGCCAAGGCTGGTTTTAACATGTTGCCCGCATCCATTGCGCCTTCCGCCTTGCCAGCGCCGACCATCGTGTGCAACTCGTCGATAAACAAGATGACTTGGCCTTCCTGTTTGGCTAAATCATTGAGCACCGCTTTCAGCCTTTCTTCAAACTCGCCACGGAATTTTGCCCCGGCAATCAAGGCCGCCATATCCAAGGCCAACACCTGTTTATGTTTCATGCCTTCAGGCACTTCACCATTGACAATACGCTGCGCGAGACCTTCAACGATCGCCGTTTTTCCAACGCCGGGTTCACCGATTAACACGGGATTATTTTTGGTACGCCGCTGCAACACTTGGATCGTCCTGCGAATTTCATCATCCCGGCCAATGACAGGGTCGAGTTTGCCAGATTCAGCACGCTCTGTGAGGTTAATCGTATATTTTTTTAGCGCCTGACGTTGATCCTCAGCATTGGGATCATCCACCGCCTGACCGCCGCGTAGTGCATCTATCACTTGCTCCACGGCTTGCTTGGTGATACCGTGTTTTTTGAACAAGTCTTGCAGCGATCCTTTTTCTTCCAGTGCCGCCAACAAAAACAATTCGCTAGATATGAACTGGTCATTACGCTTTTGCGCCAATTTATCGGTAAGGTTGAGCAATCTTGCCAAACCATTGGAAATTTGTACGTCACCACCCGAACCAGACACAGTAGCAAGCCGCGTCAGCTCCTTGGTCAGCTCGCTGCGGAATACCGGGACGTTGATGCCGATTTGCGACAGCAAAGGCTTTATGCTACCGCCTTCCTGATCCAGCAAGGCAAGCATAAGATGCGCCGGTTCAATAAACTGGTTATCTTTCCCTAATGCCAGACTTTGGGCATCCGCTAACGCTGCCTGAAATTTGCTGGTCAATTTGTCCATTCGCATGGTTTTACCTCATTGAGTAGTTTTTACGTTGCTACTGACATGGGGGAGTTTTGGCTAGTTTTCAAGCGGCTAGCATCCAGGATCGTCAGGCGATGAATTGGTAGCGCACATTATTAAGGCTTGACATAGCGTACGGTAAAACGTACGCTATCATTATTTTTAATAAGGCACTCCATATGGCTAGCCTAAATGTCACTGAAGCACGCTCGAAACTCTATAGCCTGATTGATGAAACGGCTGAAACCCATAAACCCATTGTCATAACAGGCAAGCGTCACAACGCAGTCTTGCTTTCTGAATCCGATTGGAATGCAATTAACGAAACTCTCTATTTGTTGTCTGTGCCGGGTATGGGTGAATCCATACGCGAGGGCATGGAAACAGAACTGAAAATTTGCAATAAAGAACTTGATTGGTAATGTGGCAACTTTATTTTGCCAAGCAAGCTGAAAAGGACGCGAAAAAAATAGCTTTATCAGGACTTAAGGAAAAAGCAACAGAATTATTAGAGATCATACAAAATAATCCCTACCAAACACCCCCGCCGTACGAAAAGTTGGTGGGTGATTTAAGCGGCACTTACTCAAGGAGAATAAATATTCAACACCGTTTAGTATATCAAGTGTTGGATAAAGAACAGGCTGTAAAAGTGCTGAGAATGTGGACGCACTATGAATAAGCGGCGTATAACGCTTGAATTCAGCGGTGTCGAAGGCACCTGCTGGAATGAACAGTTAGCTGCCATGCTATTGCTAAAACCCACCTGGTAGCAAGCCTCTATGGAGTGTAACGAAATCGAGGGCTATCGAAACCCCGAAACCCTCGATTCCGCAAGCTGCATCGAGGCTACTTAACTGATTTTATCTTAACCAAACTTGAAACCAACAAAAAAACCGCCGACAGCGCTCACTCCTTTACTGGTAATGCGGGTGAGACGGTCAACCAAAAAACCGCCGGACTCTTTAGCTCCTTTGGCTACGGTATCAGCGGCGCTTTGCAACTGGACATCGCTGATATCGATGATGTTGTAGTATTCACCCACGAACATCAACACAATGGCTGCACCACCAATAAACAGGGCGACCTTTAGCATTTTTTTGGCAAAATAACCGACTGCCGCACCGATAAGAAAGGACGCACCGACATTCCCCAACAGAAAATCGGAGGAAAAAAGATCTGTTCCTGTAGGTGTTTGAATAGGGGTTTCATTCATGCTGGAAGTTCTCCGTGTTGCGGCTTGATTCGCTTACTGGCGGATAGTATCACATCAGGATGGACGGCAATCGGTAAAGGTTCTGCGATTAACAACAGCCGGGTTGGAAATTAACTTTGGAGCGGACAAAAAAACGGGCGAAGTTATCACCCGTTTTTTTAAAAAAAGAGTCAGCTCACTTATTAGCCGCTTTTAGGTGTTCCAAGGCAGTTTCTGCGTAGGTGGTGGCAACACCAACATGGGCATCCCCTTCTTTGGCGTGTTTGATCGCTTCCTCCAAGTCGGCCATGGCATAATCCGTGTGCGATTTTGCTACGCCTTTAGCGACTATAGCACCGGCCATGGTATGTTCCAAAGCAGGCCTAGCATGTTCCAACAGCACCGAGGCATGACCCGCCTTACCATGCTCAACCGCTGCGGTGGTATGTTCAATGGCCTGGTCAAGATGCGGCTCGGCAAAAACATTCATACTCAATAACAATAAAGAGCTTGCGTATACAACTGTTAATTTTTTCATAGTTATCCCCTCTCAGTTAATGAATGTCCGCGTTGATACCGATTTTTTTGCAGTGGCTCACTTTTACTTATCGAGAACCCTAAAACTTTGCATTGACACCAATACGGGCGGTAAAGATTTTCATGGACATTAAAAAAGCAATACACACACTAGCATCTTGTATTGCTGTGGTTCGACTTGTGAAATGTTATTTCGTTCCCTAGCCAAACTCACTTTAATATAACTTATTTTTCAAACTAAACAACCTTTCAATCACTGAATCACCAGGAAACCTAAGTATATTACTGGTTACCGGCGACCTAGCAAAGAACCCATAATCCCCCGCACAATCTGCCGCCCGACCGTTGTGCCGATGCTACGCGCAGCGCTCTTAAGTAACGCCTCTGTGGCGCTTTGCCGTTTCCGTGACCCGCCGCCTGATGCCGCTTTTTCCTCTTCTTTGTTTTGTTGTTCTTCTAGTGCGTCCTGATTCTGCCGCTCGGCCTTTTGTTTGAGCATTTCATAAGCAGATTCCCGATCTATTTCCTCGTCGTAACGACCATGAAAAGGTGACCGTTTCATCATTTCAGCGCGTTGCTCCTGGGATATTGGCCCTATTTGGGATTCTGGCGGACGAATCAAAATCCGCTCGACGGGAGCCGGGCTGCCATCCTTATTGAGCACGGAAACCAGGGCTTCACCGATTTTTAATTCCTGTATGGCGGTCTCGGTATCTATTTTAGGGTTCGCCCGAAAAGTGCCCGCAACGCTCTTGATGACTTGCTGGTCTTTGGGCGTATAAGCCCTTAAGGCATGTTGTATTTTCAGTCCCAGTTGCCCCAATATGTCTTCGGGGACATCTAAGGGGCTTTGGCTGATAAAGTAAACGCCCACGCCCTTGGAACGGATTAACCTGACGATTTGCTCGATTTTATCAAGCAGCACCTTGGGCGCTTGGTCGAAGAGAAGATGCGCCTCGTCAAAAAACAGGACTAATTTGGGGCGGTCAGCATCGCCGACTTCAGGCAGGTTTTCAAACAGCTCGGACAACAGCCACAACAGGAATGTGGCATAAAGGCGCGGCGATTGGGTGACCAGTTCGGTCGCATCAAGAATGCTGATGACGCCATTACCGGAGAAGTCGGTTTTGCAAAAATCTTCTAGTTGGATCGCAGGTTCACCAAAGAAGTGTTCCGCACCCTGTTCTTCCAGCACCAGCAGTTGCCGCTGAATTGCGCCCAGGCTGGCGGCGGCAATATTCCCATACTCAGCTTGCAGTGCTTTGTCCTGACTGCCCACCCAGGTCAATAAGGCGCGTAGATCTTTCAAATCCAGCAATAACAGGCCATTGTCATCGGCAAGCTTGAAGCAACTGTAGAGCACACCTGTCTGAGTGTCATTCAGTTCCAGCAAATTGCTCAGCAGTAAAGGCCCCATATCGGAAATTGTGGCGCGTACCGGATGCCCAGTTTTGGCAAAAATATCCCAGAATACCGAGGGATTACCGTGATGCTGAAAGTCGCTAATGCCGATCTGTTGAATCCGCTGGGTAATTTTTTCATGCGGCAGTCCAGCAACCGTAATGCCGGACAGGTCGCCTTTGATGTCCGCAAGAAAAACCGGGACGCCGATTCGTGAAAACCCTTCAGCCAGGATTTGCAAGCTGATCGTTTTGCCCGTTCCGGTTGCTCCGGAAATCATGCCGTGCCGGTTGCCCATTGCGGCATCCATGCTTACCTTGATGCCATCCTGCCCGCCAATCAATATTTCCTGCATGGCTTAAGTACTCCCGCTACAATTTAAAATACGCCAGCATCGTAGCACAGCAAACTCTTGCAAGAAAGCAGGACATCCTCTATAACTATCACGAACAAGAACGTTAA
>NZ_JBKKBJ010000026.1:0-3322 GCF_046714055.1 Methyloglobulus sp.
ACGCCCCGCAACAGGATGTGTTTATTAAAGGTACCGACGTAAAAGAATTATTCCGCGGTATCTTTAAGATTGGCAAAAACCGCAAATGGAAGCTTAATCACTCTTCCCTATACCTTGACTTTTTGGCAGGCAACCAAAGTTACGATTGCACACCTTGGGGCAACCCTACCCGTAACGTATTCGGCTGGCAAAAACCCTGCTATTTGTTGTCTGACGAAGGCTATGCCGCAAGTTTTCGAGAACTTATTAATACCACTGCCTGGGAAAAATACGGCACGGTTAACAATCCCAAATGCGCAAGTTGCATGGCTCATTGCGGCTATGAAGCCACTGCAGTTGAGGATATGTTGAAACACCCGCTGAAAGCGTTGCTGACTTCAATCAGGGGGCCAAAAACTGAGGGTGACATGGTGCCGGAACCTGTGCCTCAGTATGCTTCTGAAATACTCATGCCATCCCTGTCGGGAATCCCTATCCGGGTTGAATGACAGAGGTTCTCGCAAGAAGTGAAACGCTGAATATCACAAGGTTTAAGACGATGGGCAAAAATATCCTAAAACTGGTGGTTTTATATTGCCTGTGCATGGCGGGAGCAAATAGCGTCTATGCATTGGATCAAAGCAAACCAAAGGCAAGACAAATCGTTGATAACTTTCAAGAAGAGTTGATAGAGGTCATGAAAAATGGCAAAAAGCTTGGCTATTCAGGACGATACGACAAGTTGAAGGGTTCTGTCACCAACAGCCACGACCTTGCAAAAATTGCCCGTATTGTGGTCGGCAAAGAATGGGAAAAATTGACTGAACCGCAGCAACAACAGTTGGTTGATGTGTTCAGCCGCTTGAGCATTGCCTCATACGCCCATAATTTTAAAGACTATTCAGGCGAAACCTTCACGTTTGATACAGAAGAAGAAACCACTAGGGGCGGGGTTGTCATTCATTCGCATTTGACCATTCCTGACGATAAACCGGTCAAGTTCGATTATATGCTCAAAGAAAAAGGCGACAGTTGGCGGATCATCAACATTATCGCTAACGGGGTTAGTGATCTGGCCTTGAAAAGATCTGAGTACACCACCATTTTACAGCGTGAGGGGTTTGATGCTTTAATGGCGAAAATCAATGAGAAAATTGACAATTATTCAAAACAATAAAAATCGGTATTAAAATTTTTTGTACATGTACGGGTTCTATAAAATTTCGCAGCGCAACCCAAAGAGACACCATTTACTGTACTTAGTGTTGTTGGGTCTTGTCATCGGACTTGGAGGCTGTGCCACAACTAAAGGACGATCTGGGCAGCAAGAGGCAACAAACAAAACTGATCCTTACGAAAACTTTAACAGAAAAGTCTATGGCTTTAATGACAGCGTCGATGACTATGTCGCAAAGCCCATTTCAGATGCCTACCAATATGTAACGCCCGACTTTATGGAAACTGGGGTGTCGAATTTTTTCAACAACCTGAAAACTATCAATGTCGTCCTTAACGATGTATTGCAGGCAAAGTTCGAACAAAGTGGCCGCGATAGTGGGCGCTTTCTAATGAACTCAACATTGGGATTGGCCGGACTGTTTGATGTTGCGAAAACCGTTGGCCTTGAACAGAATGATGAGGATTTCGAACAAACCCTTGCCGTCTGGGGCGTACCCCAAGGCTCCTACTTGGTGTTACCTTTTTGGGGCCCGGTAACCGCCCGTGGTATTCCGGGAGCTGTGTTTGATGCAGCTGCAAATCCTGCCACTTATGTTGGTGCGCCTATACAGGTAATCTCCTTGATTAATACCAGGGCCAATGCGGAAGGCGCCTTAAAATTTATTGACGAGGCCGCGCTTGATCCCTATGTTTTCACACGGGAATCTTTTTTACAGTGGCGTAATCATTTAGCCACTGACGGCAAAACCGGCACATCGTCTGATTTGACGGATATAGACGCTGAGCTACTCGATGATAGTCAGGGTGATGATAAGGAAACGGATGTCAAAAACGGCGTTGTTAGTGGAACAAAAGGATCTTTATCATCCGGTGCCAATATTTCCAGCACAAAAGACAATGCCGCGCCATCACTAGACGCGAACAACAAAAATACGTTGCGGATCCTCCCACCAGATTCTCTTGATACAAACAAGAATTCAACTGGCAAGGAAGTTGCTGCCCCCCCAAAAAACTAACGGCGCTGTGTATGTGTAGTTAGAAATGTATCAATGTATGGATTTCATAAGCAATGAGTTTCTCCCTACCTTTCAGAAAATCCAATTCCACAACAAAGGCACAAGCCTCAACTTTCGCACCTGTTTTTTCGACTAATTCACAACTTGCTTTTGCAGTGCCTCCCGTAGCGAGCAGGTCATCAATCAATAAAACCCGGTCATTTGCGTCGAATGCATCGATGTGTACTTCCAATGTTGCCGAGCCGTATTCCAAATCATAAGCGACACTCTGGACATCGTAGGGCAATTTTCCTGGTTTCCGCAAAGGCACAAAAGGTAGCCCAAGCTCCCACGCTACCAATGAGCCGAAAATAAAACCACGCGCTTCCATACCTGCAACTGCGGTAATCTCCCTTCCTAAAAAGGGCTGCAACAATTGATGGACAGACAACCTCAACGCCGCCGGGTCTTTTACCAGCGGGGTAATGTCTTTAAAGATGATACCCGGCTTTGGAAAGTCGGGTATATCACGAATTTTACTTCTCAGTCTGTCCATTAGCTGATTACCAATCTATTTAATAAGAACTTATCCATAAATAATATTCCCCTGACCTTTCCGTTTTATTTTCCGTAAAACGATGGCCGTAGCGGCCAGCATAAGCCAGCCAAGATGGCTCCGACCCATTTTTTCATGGCGCACCAAGAGTTCCCTGGACCGGTCAAACCAGGAGTGGCAAACCCCAACCACCCAGCGCCTTGCCTTAAAACCGGGGTCCTTGTCCATTCCTGCAAGCTCTTCGCCGCGCGGCCTGGCGTGCGGGGCATCGCCCCTTTCCTCGGCCTCGCGCCTAGCCGGTCCGCCCACCTGACCGGCAACCGGGCAGGGGCCCTGCCGGGGCGAACCTTCGCCGGTCCGCCCGACGGCAATGCCGTCCAGGGTGGCGGCGAGCGGCTTGGCATCATGGGTGTTTGCGCCGCCGGGCACCATCGACAAGGGTACGCCCCGTCCGTCAACCAACAGGCCCCTGTTGCTGCCTTTTCTCCCCGGCCGGTGGGGTCCCTGCCCACCGGTCCCAACGCCATCGGTGCCTTGGCCATCGCGCCGCCCAGGCCTTGCCATTCCCGGGCAAGCCCCCCAGTTCGCGGTATTCCAGCAGGCCGGCCCGCCA
>NZ_JBKKBJ010000027.1:0-20538 GCF_046714055.1 Methyloglobulus sp.
GACGGCGATCCAGGACACTCTCGACCACCGTAACAACAACCCCAAACCTTACCATTGGACAGCGAAACCAGAGGCTATTTTGGCAAAAATCGACAAAGCTAAAGATATGTTGAAGACGTTACACTAGCAGCTTAAAAGGGAAGTCAACAAATGATTGATTCAGTCCATATAAACGATTCTACGATTTAAGGTCTGTCCTGGACTGATCCTGAGTTACGTCCCTTATTTACCGAACAAAACAGGGTGAAAGGCTGGCTTGAAGTCATGGGCGTGTTGGCACAAGTACAGGCCGAGTTTGGTTTGATTCCCGAACAAGCTGGGATAGAGATTAAAGCAGCTTACGAGGACATTGAAATAGACGAAGACTTTTTAAAAGAGGTGGGCGAAGGTTTTATCAAGACTAATCATTCACTGATGGGCTTGATTAATACCGTCAAGAACCGCTGCGGCGCTACAGGCGGTGAATGGCTTTGTTATGGGGCAACCGTACAGGATATTACCGATACCCATACTGTCCGGACTTTATTGAAAGTACACGGGCACTTTCTAGTGCAACTAACTACGATACAACAAATCTTATTTGATCTGGCTCGTCAGCACAAACGCACTGTCATGTGCGGTCGCACACGCACAACCGGGTTTGTCGATTACGTTTGGTTTTAAAGCCGCCACCTGGCTGGATGAACTGGAACGGCATCGCCAACGCTTGACTGAACTTAAAACACGCCTAGCCGTAGGCCAGCTTGGCGGCGGTGTCGGTAGCCTGTCTTCGTTCGGCCCACAAGCTTTAGCTTTACAAAAAGTCTTTATGCAACGCTTGGGTTTAGATTCGCCCGCAATCTCCTGGACCAGCAGCCGCGACCGCTATGCCGAATGGCTGAATGTAATGGCGATGATTACGTCAACCGGCGACCGCATCGGACAAGAAATCGTCAATCTGCAACGGCCTGAAATCGTTGAACTGAGTGAAGGCTTTGTCAGCGGTGCGGTTGGCAGCATTACCATGCCGCAGAAACGTAACCCGGAAATTTCCGAACATCTAGGCACTTTATCGCGCGTTGTCAGGCATCACGCTGCTCACATGGCTGAAAATTTAGTGCATAGCCATGAACGGGATGGACTCTCCTGGAAAGGGGAATGGCTGATTATTCCCGATGTGACTTTAGCCGCCGACAAATCACTGGCATTGCTCAAGCCGCTACTTAAGGACTTACAGGTTAATCGCGAGCGTATGCTCGCCAATATCCTGGCAACTAACGGTTTTGTCCATGCCGAGGCGGTGATGCTGGCTCTCGCTAAGGATTTAGGCAAACAAAGCGCACATCAGCTTATTTATGAAGTGTGCCTGCAAGCGCAAAAAGAAGGATTACATCTTAAACAGGCTCCCTTCAATCATCCGAAAATAAGCGCTATTTTGACTCTTGAGGCGATAGATTCGCTGTTCGATCTCGAACAAAGCACGGGTATGTGTGCCAGCATGGTCGATCAAGTTATTTTTCAGATTCAATTACCTTGATGGGATGGCGGTGATGACCACAGAAAGCCAAAACCTTGATAGACAGGCAGTCATAAAACATATTGCCGAACAAATACCCAGGCATATCCTCGCACAGTACCCAACTCCGCTTATGCGGGCCAATCGCTTGTCGGAAATGCTCGCTGACGTTGATCTTTGGTTTAAGCGGGATGACCTGATCAGTTTTGGTTTAGGCGGCAATAAAATCCGTGGCTTGGAAGTGATGTTAGCCGAAGCCTTGGCCAAGAATGCTGATTGGCTGATAACCGGTGCCGGAGTGCAATCCAATCATGTGCGGGCGACAGCAGCGGTAGCGGCTTATGCCGGAATGCGTTGTACTGCTGTCTATTGGGGAAAACAGCCTGTAACGGTAGAAGGTAATTACCGCGTTACCAAAATGCTGGATGCCAAATTTCATTTTACCGATGACGATGACAGGGCTTCGGTCGATACGCATATTCAACAGGTTGCCGGCATTTTGCATAAACAAGGCCATAGCCCTTATCCGATTCCACGCGGCGGTGCATGCGCGATGGGTGTATTGGGGCATGTACTCGCTGTTTTCGAACTTTATCAGCAATGTCTTAGCCAAGGTTTAGCGCTCGATGCGATAGTGTTTGCAGTAGGTTCTGGTGGAACCTATGCGGGTTGGTTGCTAGGCATCAAGTTATTAAATCTGCCTTGGAAAATGCTCTGCTACACAGTCAGCCGTGGGCCAGAACAAGTCAGCCAACAAGTCGCTGACTTGGCTACCGAAGCGGCTGCATTGTTGAAGCTGGACTGGATTTTTAAAGTCCGGGATGCACCTGTTTACGGCGGATTTATTGGACTCGGCTATGGTATCTCAAGCCCGGAAGCTGCCGAGGCGATAAAGAGGGTCGGACGTACAGAAGGCATACTCATGGATCCTGTTTATACCGGTAAAGCAATGGCAGGGTTCCTGCACGGACTGCAAAACAAACACTTCGAGGATTACAAAATAATAGTATTTATACATACCGGCGGTGAACCTGCTTTTTTTGCCGGTACTGGCGATTGGTTGAATGCCGGCCTCACCAATTGAATAACCGTAAATCAGGGGAAAATCATGCGAATCATTGTCATAGGCGGTGTTGCCGCAGGCGCAAAAGCTGCGGCTAAAGCGCATCGGGTTGATCCGAATAGCGAAACCATCATTTATCAAGACGAATCCGAAGTGTCTTATTCCGCCTGAGGCCTGCCTTATGTCATCAGTGGGGTTATTGATGATGGTCGTAAAGTCATTATCCGCCAGCCTGAAGATTTTGCCAAATAAGGTATCCAGGTTTTTACCCAACACCGTGTCACCAGCATCGATAAAACCAGGCGGCAACTCACCGTAAGAGACCTGCACAATAATACCGATGCCATAGTTGATTATAACCGCCTGGTTATTACAACCGGCGCACGTCCGATTGTGCCGAATGTCGAAGGTATAAGGTTGGAAGGCGTTCTAACCTTACGCAATATCAGTGACCTAGCCCGCTTTAAAGCTCTGTTATCAACGTTGCAGCCCCAAAAAGCAGTAATTATAGGCGCGGGTTATATTGGCCTGGAACTGGCCGAATCTTTCCATGAACTCAACATCAGAACCACCATGGTCGAGAAAGCGGCGCGTATTTTACCCCGGTTTGACCCTGAAATGGCCCAACCTTTTCATGACCATTTGCTGGAAAACCAAGTTGAATTAGTACTTGGTGATGGCCTTGCTAAACTACACGGTGACAATGGCCGGGTCACTGTTGTGGAGACAGAATCCGGAAAAATGATACCCGCCGATCTGGTTGTTATCGCTATCGGTGTCAGGCCCAATATTGATCTGGCAAAAGCCGCCGGTATTGGGCTCGGCACGACTGGGGCAATTGCCGTTGATTCCAGAATGGAAGCACGGACTTCCGGTATTTTTGCGGCCAGCGATTGTTGCGAGAAGGTCAATCGAATAACAGGTACGCCGATTTGGATGCCCTTGGGCGATATTGCTAATTTGCAAGGACGTGTTGCCGGTGAAAATGTTGCAGGCGGGGACGCCCACTACCCAGGTGTTTTCGGAACGGCAATATTCAAGACTTTTAATTTGACGGTAGCAATAACGGGGTTATCGGAACAATCGGCACAGGAATCAGGTTTTGAGCCAATTTCGATGGTAATGGCAGGTAGTGACCGGGCGTGCTACTATCCCGGAAAACGAGATTTTTCCTTAAAACTCATCGCTGATCGAAGGGGCGGCAGGCTACTGGGCGCTCAAGTGATTGGCGGTGGTAATGTCGATAAAATGATTGATATTGCAGCTACAGTGTTACTTGGAAAGCTGACATGCGCCGACCTTGAAAATGCAGGCCTTGCTTATTCTCCCCCATTCAGCCCAGTGCTTTCCCCTATCATCGTGGCAGCAGGCATCTTAAATAACAAGGTATTTAAATGTAGATAAAATTACAGATATTTTGAAAACTGGTTTTTGTTATCTATAGCCCAATCAATCAAAGAAGTTTTATACAACGATTTTTGATCAGATGGTAGATTACTTTAGATACGGCCTAATGAAGTTTGAACTTATATAGAGGAGTTACGCATTGACAGGCAATGTAAACTATGGAGATTAAAAATACCACAGCCACCGGAAGGCCAACCCTTGACAAGAGAAATAACGCGTCCCCCAACAGCCCATTGCACCTTGCCAATGGGCATAGGGTTCCTATTGGGCGAACCCAACCAGGCGAGCTGTCGGCGCTTGGGGGAAGTGATGCCGATTTCACACGATAGCGTAAACCGATTTTTGCACCGGGAAGCTTACTACAGGCTGGGATTTATATGGCGAATCCAGCCTGGGCTTGAACTTAAAGGCCGGCACCTTGAGCGTGGACGACAGAGTATTGGACAAACCCTATTGCCAGTATTTGTTAATTGGAAATTACATTTCTACAGAATTTAAGATTTACTGCTTTCAAAAAATACCTGACTACTTATGTTGATTAAACCTAATTTGCCGCTTTCCCTTCAGGTCGTCATCGGTGTTGCTATTGGCACTGTGTTGGGTGTGTTGTTTGGCACGGAACCTTATTTATGGGGGTTGCTAAAAAATGAAACTTTAGGTCAATTAGGCATGTTGGTCATTCGCTTATTAAAAACCTTGGCTACGCCGTTAGTCTTCCTGGCTATTTTGGATGCGTTTATTCATACCGACATCAACCTTCGTCATGGTGGCCGATTACTGGCCATTTGTGGGGTTAATTTAATGGTGGCGATGCTGATTGGCTTAACCATTATGAACGTCTTTACACCGGGCGAGTCATGGAGCGGCCATATCCAGGAGTTATCGGCACAATTGCAACCAGAAATCACGAAAACGCCAATTAAGGCAGCACCGGAAGGCGTGACACTCAATCCGTTAAAAAATATTGCCGGTTATATTCCCGAAAATATTGTTGAGCCGTTTGTTAAAAATAACGTGATCGCGTTGATTTTATTGGCTTTGTTAATGGGTAGCGCATTGCGTTATGTCAAACAGCATCCTTTTATTGGTGACAATTCTGGGATTGATTTATTAGAAAAATTAATAACCGCGTGTTATCACCTTTTGTTGCAAATGCTAGCGTGGGTCATTTTGTCCATTCCGGTGGCCATTACCGGCGTAGTCGCACAGGTCGTAGGAAAATCTGGCTTAAGTATTTTTACGCTATTAAGTATTTTCTTGGTCACCATGTTGGCGGGTTTATTGATTCATTGTTTGGTCTATTACCCTTGCATGGCATATTGGTTTGGGAAGTTGCCGATAAAGCGTTATTTAGGGCATGGCATGGATGCGATTTTAATGGGATTTTCGACGAATAGCAGTCTGGCTACCGTGCCCGTTACGTTGCGTTGTTTAACTGAAAAAATGGGGATTTCGCAGCGCTCTGCACGCTTGTCAGCCTTAATAGGCACCAATTTGAATAATGACGGCATTATTTTATATGAAGCCATGGCGGCTTTATTTCTGGCCCAAGCCATAGGTTTTGACTTGGACATGACGCAGCAATTGTTGATTATTGTAGCATCGATTATGGTCGGCGTTGGCGTTTCCGGCATACCGGAGGCGGGTTTGATTGCTTTGCCCTTAGTGTTAAGCGCAATAGGGCTATCGGAGCAATTAATTGTGCTGATTATCCCCTTAATCGCCACAGTTGATTGGATTATCGCCCGTTGCCGTTCTGTGGTGAATGTGATGAGTGACATGTTGGTGGCAATTTTATTGGATAGGTTTGAAGAAAAATCAAAGATTGAAGGCTAATTCGGGGTTGTAAGCGCAACAAGGCGCTCAGCGGTGTGCCGCTAAATTCAAACCGGTTCGTGTTTCAAAACATAAATTTGGAATGCGATGGGGTCGACCAGGGCAACCCAACTTGCCGTAAATTTGTTATTTACCAGTGGTAGGTTTCAAATAATTTCAATAATTTATTCAAGGCGGTTACCTGAAATTATTGAAAAATGCTTCAGGCCGGCCAATTGCAGGCATAGCTTTTTCAAATTCTTACCATGAGGAGTAATACGGCTAACACCAATTGCCCTAGCGGGATTACACTTTACACCGTTATACTAACGCCATCGCTGGGCATTGCACTTCGAATTTGAACCCTCCGGGTGAATTAGAAGCCCGAATGGTCACTTAATGAAAATCGGTGTCAACAAAGAGTTTCAAGATCAATGTCATGAAAGTTCGGCCTAATATTCTGTGGACGATAAGCGTCTCTCTCCTGTATCTGGCATCAGCGAAATTCGGACTCGAATATGCCGTTATCGGCCAGACGGTCACATTGTTGTGGCCACCCAGTGGAATTGCCCTGGCTGCCATCCTGATAGGAGGCTATCGCTCGTGGTTTGGGATTGCCTTGGGTGCCCTCATCGCTAATGCCGAAACTGGCGTACCGATCCTTACCCTAGCCATCATCACACTAGGCAATACGCTGGAACCCTTATGTGGCGCCGTATTGCTCAGGCATCGGAATAACTTTTCGGTTGCACTGGACAAGGTATCCGATGTGCTTTCGTTAGTCCTGCTCGCCGCTTTCGGCAGCACTATCGTAGGCGCCTCGCTCGGCACACTGGGGATGTTTGCCGGCGGGGAGATAGCTGTCGCCGATGTCGGGTCGACCTGGCTAGCCTGGTGGCTTGGAGATGGTATGGGGGTACTCGTGATCAGCCCAGTCTTTCTCATTGGATTCGGCATGGCTCGTGCGATTCCCCCATTATTCTCGTCGAGGAAAACCCTGGAAGCGCTGGTTTTGATCGTCGCCTTGACGGTGGTCGGTCAAACCATATTCGGAAACTCGATGTTAGCCGGCCCTGGTTATTTCCCGGTCTCCTTATCCTTGTTTCCGTTCGCCATTTGGGGTGCGCTTCGCTTCGGATCGATCGGGGGCGCTGGCGTTGCGCTGATTGCATCCCTACTCGCCATTCATGGCACGGTGCAGGGTATCGGCCCATTTGCAGTGAACTCGATGATCGAGAGCCTGATACTCTGGTGCTTGTTTGCCGACCTGATGGCCATTACCGGACTCCTCTTGGCGGCTGTTAATTCCGAACGGAAAAAGGCGTTGACGGCACTAAGGAACTCCAATGAGAACTTGGAAAGGCAAGTGCAGAAACGAACTTACGAACTTTCCCGGACTAACCTGGAGCTTCATACGGTGTTGGTCGAGCAGCGGCGCTTGCAGATGGAAATGAATCAGATCAGCGAGGAACGGCAGAAAATGGTCGGGCAGGAATTGCACGATGGTTTGGGTCAACAGCTCACGGGGATTGCCTTTTTGGTCTCCTCCCTGCACGAGACATTAGGCGCGAAGTCGGCACCAGAAATTCCCATTGTCCGCCAAGTCAAGCACCTGCTCGGTGAAGCGATGTCAGTAGTTCGGTCATTGTCACGTGGGCTTTATCCCGTCGCCCTGGAAACCGGAAGTCTTTCCTCCGCACTACATCATCTGGCGGAATACGCACAGGGCACTTCCGAAATCCAGTGTGCTGTCCGATGTACGGCCAGTACACACGTGATTGACAAGACCATCGCGCTGAATCTTTATCGTATTGCCCAAGAAGCCGTCTGCAACGCCTTACGGCATAGCAAAGCCCAACGAATCGAAATTAAGCTGTCGGAAGTTAGCGGACAATACCTGCTTTCGGTCGAAGACAACGGCGTCGGCTTCCCAGCTCAAAGTATGAAGGCAAACGGAACGCTCGGCTTGCGCAGCATGAGATGTCGAGCCGATTTGATCGGGGCGGCGATCGAAGTCCGCGAGAACCCGGATGGCGGCACGGCTTTAGTCGTTACAGGTCCCATGAAGCGTGAGGGGTAGCGCATTGCTAAACGAAAATAAAGATGCCCAGGCGAAGGCCAGGATTCTGATCGTAGACGACCACCCTATCGTGCGCCAGGGTCTGGCGCAAGTTATCAACCTTCAAGCCGATATGCAGCTTTGCTGCGAGGCTGGCAACGCCGAAGAAGCGTTGACCGCAATACGCAGTTGCCATCACGACCTGGCTATCGTCGACATTTCCCTCCAAGGAATTTCCGGATTTAACCTCATCGCTACCCTCACTGCGCATTATCCTCAACTGCCAATCCTGGTCATGAGCATGCACGAAGAATCACTATACGCTGAACGCTCGTTGCGGCTGGGTGCAAGGGGTTACATCATGAAGCACCAGGCGACTGTAAACATTCAGTTGGCTATCCGAAGAATTCTGGATGGCGGTATCTATTTGAGCGACGAAATGCATAGGCTGATGCTGGATCGTATACACACTCACGCTGTCGATCCGGGCAGCACGGACCCCGTCGCCTGCCTCACAGGCCGCGAATTCGAAGTGTTGCGACTGATCGGGTTTGGTTTCGGTACCCGGCAAATCGCCGAAAAACTCAACAGAAGCGTCAAGACCATCGAAGTGCATCGCGTGAACATCAAAGAAAAACTGGGCCTGAAGACAGGAATAGAATTGATCCGCTTTGCAGCTTTCTGGGTTGAGGCGAAGGATTAGATCTTCGACAAATAGGGGATTCCCTTAGCTCCGAATAAGGGAAAAGCCTATTTTCTATCATCCTCCGGTATGGTAGCCTGACATCACTTACCGTAACAGACCCAATGGAAGGTAAGGAAGCAGCCTGCAAGGCTGCAAATTTGGGCGAAATTGCCGAAATGAGAACGTGTCCATGCCCGGCAATGCCTTGAAAAATAATAATCGACACCGCTGAAACCTGGCATAGCCCTTGCGCTTAGCGCAAATTATCTTTTGAATAATAAAGGAGAATTCCAATGCTTCACAAATCATTATTTTATTTGTCACTATTTATGCTGTTTTTGCATCCGGTCGCCCATGCGGAATCCATTGGCAGCCCACACGAGGGTAACCATCTGCAAACATTGCAAACCCAGCTAAAGGATGCCAACGACAAAATTACCGTCTTGGAGACCGCCATGAATACGGCCATTCAAGATATCTACGCTTTTCGAAGCTGCGAAACGTGTAAGCGAAACTCCCGCAGCCAATCGGATACTGTCGTACGGCGAACGGCTAACGGTCATGGGCGGTGATAAGTAATAACGCTTAACCGATTTTAATAAATATGCAAAGTCGTAAAATTAAGCCGTCGTATCGACAGGGATTGCCGATAACCAGAGCACATGGATGTGTTACGTTTGCCATCCCTGGCTTCTGGGTTCCGGCAATCCTGCCGGAATGACGTGGTTTTTCTTGACTTAACGGTTTTAAAAACATTTGTTCGTTTTTACTTAAAACATTGCATCTCCTGTGCAGGCGTGGTTTGCAACCACCCTTTCGCCTCTGCCAAGTTTTCTTCACTGATCATGCCGATGGCTTGCATAAAGCGCATCCGGTTTTTGATGTAGCCATACTTGGCCTTTGCTAAATCCCGTTTGGTCTTGAATTCTTCTTCTTGGGCCTTGAGGACATCGCTGATTGTTTCGACACCATAGCCGAACCCGGCTTCCACGGCTTCCCTGGACTTGGTGGCCGATTCCAGGGCTTTGCGTGTCGCCTTGATGCGCCTGACGTTGGCGTTTGAGGTGAGGAACGCATCGCTGGTTTCTTTGACCAAGGCACGGAGCTTGGCTTCGTTGTCATATTTGTTAAGGGTGAGCTTGTGTTGTGCTTCCTGCGTCCTTTGGGTGATAGTGCCACCGCTGAAAATAGGCACATTGACGTTGATGGCCGCAACCTGGGTGTCAGTCTGGTTGACGAAGGCGCTTTGGAACCCGGTATTGGTGTTGTAATAGTTCAATTGTAGTTCCACCACGGGCAAATGCCTGGCTTTTTGAGCAGTGACATCGAGGTCGGCAGCGGCAATGGCATATTGCTGGGCGGCCAGGGTCGGGTTTTCGCTTTTTGCCACCGCCAGCCAGTCTTCCAATTTGCCCTCGAGTTCCTTATAGTCGATACCCTCACGCAGTTTTAACAGCATTGCCGGTGTGGTGTTGGTCAGCTCCCGCAAGCCTTCTTTCGCGGTCACGACCTTAGCTTCCGCTTCGATAATATCGGCCTTGATTTGGTCTAACCGCGCTTCTATCGCATACATGTCGGTGATCTTGACCAATTGTTTATCGTACAGCGCTTGGATTTGTGCGAGTTGTTGTGCGGTGGTTTCTTCCTCGCTGTAGTAGAAACTAAGTTCGTCTTCGGCCTCCAACACCGTAAAGTACTTGTCCACGACCTTGAATAGCAAGGTTTGCTGGGCTTGGACGTTTTCCAGGGTATATTGGCTTTCAACGGCTTGGGACTTCCGCCAGTTCCAGAACTTGGGGAAATCGAGCAAAGTCTGGTTTAATGAAATGACATAGCTGGTACCTGCATAATCGTTGCCCCGGTTGCCCTGCCGCTGGCTGTTGGTCGACCAGTTGGCCGTGCCGGTGATCTGTGGCAGCATTTCCCCCAGCGCCTGGCCTTTTTGGGCATCGCCGATCTTGATCTTGGTTTCCGAGGATTTCAGCTCTGGGTCAGCCTCTAATGCTTGTTGGTAAATACTCAGCAGATCGTCGGCATAACAGGTGTTGCCTACGACAAGGATTAGAATTGTCAACCCTACTTTGAACCAGTTCATGGTTTTTAGTTGATTGCTTGCATCATTGCAATGGGTAGGGTTAGCTGACATGCGCATTTTGTTTAGTATGGGTATTCAGACTGGAAGCTGATAATTTTTGCCACTGAAGCTAACATCACCGCTCCGTCAAACTCTCATGTTTGTATTGCAACAAGGGGTTCAGGAAGTATTCGATCACCCGGCGTTTCCCGGTCTTGATTTCAACGGATACGGCCATGCCGGGACTGAGGTTGACATCGATGCCGTCAACATTAATCGTGGCTTTATCCATCTTGATCCGCGTGGAATAGATCAGGCCACGCTTCTCGTCGTTGGTGGCATCGTGGGAGACTGAGGTGACTTTGGCTTGGATCGTGCCGTACTTGGTGTATTGGAAGGTCTCGACCTTGACTTCTGCCTCCTGGTTCGGCTTGACGAAGCCGATGTCCTTGTTTTCGATAAAGGCTTCCACTTCCAGGGGATTGTCACCAGGCACGATCAGCAGCACCGGTTGGGCGGGGGTGACGACACCACCGACGGTATGGACGGCCAATTCCTGCACGGTACCTGCCACGGGTGCGGTCAATTGCATCCGCCTGCTGTGGGTTTCGGCTTTTTTGAGTTCTTGCACCAATGAAGCGGCCTTTTGTTGGCCTTCGATGATGTTGTCCAGGTTCATCCTTCGGGTTTCGGCGGTCATCGCTGTACTTTGTTCGTGCACTTCATGGATGGCGGCTTGTATCTCCTTTATCTTGCTGCGCTGGTTGGCCAGGTCGGCCTGTTGTTCGATGCTGACCTGTTTGCGTTCCAGGTAGTCATGGCGGGTGACGTAGCGTAAGTCCACCATCTCCTTTAAATCGTCTGCGCGTTGCTTGGCGATGGGCAAGGTTTGCTCTAATTTGTGTACCAGCTCCTGGGTCGAACCCAATTCGGCTTCGCGCATGGCGATTTCGGCTTCAATGCGGTTAAGTTTGGCGATGTATTCGCTGTATTGGCCTGAAAGTAGGCGTTGTGCTTCCTCAAACTGGGCATTGTCACTGTCGGCAGGTTGTTGTAAGACTGGCGTTTGACTGCTTTCCAATGCGGCCAGCAGGGCTTTACCGCGTTGTCCTTGTAACCGTGCCATGGACAGATCGCTAATAATTTGGTCTTTGTCAGCCTGGGCAGTGGTGTCATCCAGTTCGATCAATACATCTCCGGCTTTCACGGTTTGGCCATCGGCGACACGGATGGCCTTGACGGTGGCGGTTTCAAAGGGTTGGATGGTCTTGGTGCGGCTATTAGGGACGATCTTGCCTTGGGCGGTGGCGACCACATCGACATGGCCGAAGATCGACCAGATTAGCGTGAGTGCCGCAAAGCTAATGAGCAGCCACATGGCAATATGTGGGGCTGGCGACACCGGGGTTTCCTGGAGTGACAGGGCGGCGGGCAGAAATTGGGCTTCATAGGGCAGGCGTTGGACGGTTTTCATCTCGGCGCGGTGTTGCCAAGCCAGGCTGATTGTGGCGCTGTAGCGTTTGATCAGGTCGCCGAAGGCTTGTAGTCGTACGCCCATGGGGTACTATCCCTGTTGTAAACGGTGTAAACGTGCGTAATGGCCTAATTCATTACGCAACAGTTCGGCAGGGCTGCCGGATTCCACCATCTGGCCATGATCTATGACGACAATCCGGTTGGCATCGCGTACTGCTGACAAACGGTGAGCGATGATGATGACGGTGCGGCCTTTACAGATAGCCTTCATATTGTCCTGGATGATGCGCTCACTCTCATAGTCCAAGGCACTGGTGGCCTCATCAAAGATCAACACCCGTGGGCTGGTCATCAGGGCACGGGCGATGGCAATGCGTTGGCGTTGCCCGCCAGAAAGGGTAGAACCATGTTCACCGACCATGGTGTCGTAGCCTTCGGCCAATTCCAGGATAAATTCATGCGCACCAGAGAGCTTGGCGGCCTGGATGACCGACTCCAAGGGCGCTCCGGGGTCTGCCAGGGCGATGTTGTCACGTATGCTACGGCTGAACAGGACGTTCTCCTGCAACACCACGCCGATTTGACGACGTAAGGAGGAAGCATCTGCCAAAACAAGATCAATGCCATCGGCCAATACACGTCCGCGTTCCGGGGTGTACAAGCGCTGCACCAGCTTGGTGAGGGTGCTTTTGCCGGAGCCGGAGCGCCCGACGATGCCAATGACTTCACCCGCCGCGATGTCCAGGTCGATGTTCTTGAGCACTTCAGGGCCATCGGGGCGGTAACGGAACACCACGCCTTCCAGGGTAATGCGCCCTGCCAATGGCGGCAAGGGGCTTTTGTTCCCGGCCACTTCGGTACGGGTGTTGAGGATGTCGCCCAAACGCTGCACCGAAATGCCGGTTTGCTGGAAATCCGTCCACAGTTGCCCTAACCGCATCACCGGTTGGGCGACTTGGCCGGCCAGCATGTTGAGTGCTATGAGTTGGCCTACCGTCATCTTGCCCTCTATGACCAGTTTGGCACCCACATACATGGTGGCGACCGTGACCAGCTTGCTGATGAGCGTCACCCCGCTATTGGCAAGAGTACTGATTGTGGCGGTACGGAAGCTCGATGACACATAGGTGGCCAACTGATTGTCCCATTTCCGCGTCCAATGCGGTTCCACCGCCATCGCCTTAACCGTGTCGATACCGCTGATGGTTTCCACCAAAAAGGCCTGGTTTTCGGCGCCCCGGTTGAATTTCTCGTGCAGGCGGACACGGAGCAAGGGCGTAAAGGACAGCGACAAAATTACATAACAGGGTAGAGACATGACTACGATCAGTGTTAACGGACGGCTGTAGGTCAGCATGACGGCAATAAACACCACCGAGAACAACAAGTCCAGCACCAGGGTGATGGCGTTGCCGGTCAGGAACGAGCGGATATTCTCCAACTCCCGCACCCGTACCACCGAATCGCCCACCCGCCGTGCCTGAAAATAGGCCAGCGGTAGATTCAAGAGGTGGCGAAACAAGCGCGCGCCCAGTTCCACGTCGATGCGGCTGGTGGTATGGGCGAACACATAACTGCGCAGGGCAGTGAGCGACACTTCAAACAAGACCACTACCGTCAAACCGACGGCGACGACATCAAGGGTGGTGAAACCCCGATGCACCAGCACCTTGTCCATCACGACTTGAAAGAACAAGGGCGTGATCAGGGCAAAAAACTGGATGACAAAAGAGACCAGCAACACTTCGATCAGCAACTTGCGGTACTTGACCACCGCCGGGATAAACCAAGTAAAGTCGAACTTGGCCATCTCTTCGGACCAGGAGGCTCGGGAGGTGAATAGGATCAGGGGGCAGAGGGCACTGGCATTGGGTTGCTTTTTGGCTTTGGTAGCGGATTCTCTATCTAATGTTGGCTCTACTTCTGTTGTTTGTTCTCTTTCCACCGAGATACGTGCCATCAGTTCAGCAAAGTTCAAGGATTCGGGACGGCCAGTCTGAGGGTCGTGGATCAGGACTTGGTTGTTTTCGACTTTGGCGAGAATAAAGAACCGGCCACCCGCACCCACGGCCATGGCGGGCAGCGGGGTCTTGTCCAACCGTTCGATAGGGGTCTTGACGGCACTAGCTTGCAAACCCAGTTTTTTGGCGGCTAGAAGGATTTCCCTCTGTCCAAAAGGCTGTCCATCGGCCTTGAATTCGTGGGCAATCTGGTCGGCATCGGCGGCTATCGCATGTAGCCTAGCCATTATGACCAAGCAGTCCAGGCCGGAATCGAGGGGTTTGGTCGCTTGGGAAACATCTGTCAGATGGGTCATTGCTGTTATGTTACTAACCCTTGGGGCAGGTTTTGTGGCCTTGTTGGACACAAGTATAGCCAAACCAGTCAGGTTTGCATAAAGATAATGGTATTAGGTGTAAGGGCATGTTTTTAACACTGCCTATTTATTGATCGGTCCCACTATGTTTGAAACCGTTCGGACTGAGCTTGTCGAAGCCTACTTGCCTTTCGACGGGATCAAGGCGAACGGAGTTAATGCTTCACAAGTCCGAATCGATAGCCACAATAACTATTTTACAATCAATAGATCATCCTGGACAAAATACCTTCCTCCCACCCTTCATTGGGGTGAGGGAAACGTATCAATTGAACCGATATCTGATGAATTAATCCAAAAAAACCAGCAACATTGATGCCTTTATTGCCAATTGGCCGCAACCACCGGTGCCAAGGTGGTTTGGTAGTTCGCTGGCAAGGTGGTCTGTCCCGCCGCTGGGGGCGCAAACGCCGCCATCGCAGAAACCAAGTTTTCCACTTTGCTGTCGAGCAGGGTCTTGGTGCTGTCGGTGGTCTTGAACTGTTCGACATGGTTGGTGCTGCCCAGGTACCAGTCCTTGACCACCATCTTGTCGGAGGTGCCGATGACGCTGACTTCGAGGTTGGTGCCGACATGGCGGAACCAGAGCTGGTCGTTGGCGATCCCGGACAGGAACGACAATACGTCGGTATTGCCGGCCGTGGCATCGCTGTCAACGGCGGTGTCTGCGCCATGACCCCGACCGTGCTTGTAGGTGTCGTTGCCGGTGCCACCGGTCAGGGTATCCACGCCGGCCAGGCCGTCCAAGGTATCGTTGCCGCCCCCCCCTGATAAGCTGTTGGCGGCGCTGTTGCCGATCAACACGTTATTAAGGGCGTTACCCTTGCCATTGATGCCGTTGCTGCCGGTCAGGGTCAGGTTCTCGACATTGGTTCCTAGGGTATAGGTGATGTTGGTTTGCACGGTGTCAGTGCCTGCGCTGGCGGCCTCTGTCACGATGTCACCGGTGCCAATGATATAGGTGTCGTCACCTGTGCCACCGGTCAATATATTTTTTGCGCTATTGCCTGTCAAGACGTTATTTAAGGTATTGCCTGTGCCATTTATCGCTGTTGATCCAATCAGGGTCAAGTTTTCCACGTTGTTGATCGCCGCCAGGCTAAAGGTAATGTTGGATTCGACGGTGTCGGTGCCTTCATTCAGGTTCTCGGTGATGATGTCGGTAGTGACATTAATTACATACGTATCATTGCCTGTCCCGCCTCTCATCGTATCATTGCCGGCACCGCCAATCAGTCGGTCATTGCCTGCATCACCTGTCAAGGTATTGGCCACACCGTTACCGGTCAACACGTTATCGAGGGCATTGCCCGTACCGTTAATGAGCGAAGAAGCGGTGAGGTTCAGGTTTTCCACGTTCGCAGAGAGCATATAGGTTACACTGGATTGAACCCAGTCAGTGCCTTCGTTGAGAAGTTCTGTCACGACATCCCCTGTATTATCGACGACATAGGTGTCATTGCCCGCACCGCCGACCATCGTATCTGCACCAGTACCGCCAGAAAGGGTGTTGGCGGCGCTGTTGCCGGTCAACACGTTATTAAGCGTGTTGCCCGTGCCGTTGACAGCATTGGAACCGGTAAGGGTCAGGTTTTCAACGTTATTGCCCAAGGCATAGGTCACGCTAATTTCTACGGTGTCGGTGCCTTCGTTGAGGCTCTCGGTGATGATGTCGGTGGTGGCATCAACGACGTAGGTGTCGTTACCTGTTCCGCCTTTCATTGTATCGTTTCCGGCTCCGCCATCCAAGCGGTCATTGCCCGCATTGCCGTTGAGTATATCATTGCCGGCCAGGCCGTTTAGCGTATCGTTACCGGTGCCACCATTCAGGGTGTCCACACCTGTAGTGCCGTTGAGTGTCAGGTTTTGCACAGTGACGACGATATCAAAGATGTCCGATGCAGCCAAGTTGCCGGTGTCTGTTGCGGTCAAGCGCACACTAGTGGAGCCGAGAGTGGTCGGAATGCCGCTAAATGTAAGCGTCGTCGCGTTGAAGCTGAGCCACGACGGTAAAGCGCTGCCGTCAGCCAGTGTTGCGCTGTAGCTGAGCGTGTCGCCTGCGTCCGGGTCGGTGAATGCGTTGGATGCTACGGCATAACTGAAAGCCGCACCTTGGGCTGCAGCTTGGTCGGGCAGTGGTGATGATAATAAAGGCGCATGATTAAGTAACTTGGCCTTGATCGTTGCCACGTCCCAAATGGTGCCGTTAGAGAATTTGATCTGCTCAACGGTGTAGGCACTGGCTCCGTCATTATCCATATACTGTTGAATAGTGAGCGTATCAGAAGTGCCGTTGATGGTGAGCACTAGGTTATTACCTAAACGGCTGACCTGAACCTCGGAGGGCGTTACGGTAGTGTCAAATTGCACTGTGTCGGCCTTGCCGGCGGTAGTGTCGTAACTATTGACTGTGTCCTGGCCTGAGCCCTTACCAAAAATATAAATGTCATTGCCCGAATCGCCGACCATCATGTCGTTGCCAGCACTACCATTGATCTGGTCATTGCCAGCACCACCGATCAAGGTATTGGCCGCGCTATTGCCGGTGAGGACGTTATTGAGACCGTTTCCAGTAGCATTAATAGCAGTATTGCCCGTGAGTGTTAGGGCCTCAACGTTATCGGGCAGCGTAAAATCCACACTGGCCTCGACCAAATCTAAGGAGCCACCGTTAACCGTAACACTAACACTCTTACTATCTTGATTGTAGACGTTAGAACTGTATTCAATTATCCGGTCACCCACATCGTCAACTATGTAACGATCATTCCCTGAACCTCCCAACATTAGATCAGCACCTGTGCCGCCATCCAACACATCGGCACCCGCCTGCCCCAATAAGCTATCATTGCCTGCATCCCCGAAAAGTCGGCCACTAAGGTAGAAATCATTGAATAGCTCACCACCAGACCTGATACCATTCAGTTCAATTCTAAGGTTATTGTCCTGTGCATCTCCCGATAACGTGGCATTTGTTGCCCGCCCTGCCAAAACATAGCGTTCAATGTTATTCATGCCGAGATCAGCAATACGAATCACAATGCCTGCGTCGGCATATAGTGGCCTAAGTTGTACTTCGTCGACTCCTTCGCCTACGGCTTCAATGGCACGGTCATTCAACCCGAGCACATAAGTGTCGTCCCCCGCGCTTCCAGTTAAAGTGTTTGCCGCCAAATTCTGGGAACTGTCCAACATATTGTTGATCGCATTACCTGTCCCGCTAATCGCACCAGTCCCTAGCAAAACCAGACGGTTAGCTGCGCTTTTTGGGTCATATTGGTCGTTATTCGCATTAAGTAGCGGTTCCGACAGGGAATAATCGATAGAACTCCTGATCTCATAGGGTGCTCCGATAATCCTGTCACCAGGGTTGTCGATATAAACGGTCGTCTTATCCGCAAGCGGCAAGTACGGTGGGTCATTCGATTTTATGATGACCATCGTATCTGCACCGCCACGGCCGTCCAAGATGTCTTGATAGCCACTTTTGCCCCTGCTGGTCAGGACATTGTCCAGCGCATTGCCAATGAGATACGCATTGTAATTATAGTTGGATCCTTGTACGCTTAAGTTCTCTACATTATCGGGCAAAGTTCCGCCACTGGATCTTACCCATGTGTCGATGCCTTCATTCGCGGATTCAATTATCTCGTTCACGTCAACGTAGGTGTCATTTCCCTGCCCACCATATGCAATGTCACTGGGGCCGCCTTTCAATGAGGTCAGGACATTGTCGCCGCTATTGCCGCGCAGAATGTTAGCCAAGCCATTCCCTGTGCCGTTAATATTGAGAGGGCCCGTCAGCGTAAGGTTTTCGATATTATCTGGCAGCGTAAAAGTCCTTGATGCAAGTACCGTATCAATCCCACTATTGGCCGGCTCGGTAATTGTGTCCAATTCATGATCCACGACAAACGTGTCATCTGCCAAGGTACCTACCATGTTGTTTTGGATGCCGACCTGGACACGCGCATTGATATCTGCCGCTGTCCATACTGCTCCTGCGCCACCATCAAACTCAATACGTTCTATCTGGGTGCCAAACGCCCCAAAATAATTGCCCAACAGGATTTGTGTATTTGAGCCATCAATCACTAGCGCCAAGTCCCTATCCCCATATCCCATGCGGTGCAAAGTGACATGCCCGGGCAGCACACCTGCGCCCAGCCGCAACACATCCGTGCTGGAGCCACTGGCATCCGACACTTCCCAAATAGAGTCAAAACCATCTCCCCGGCCAAACAGGTATATGTCATTTCCCTCCCCACCTTGCAGGTTGTCATTACCAGTCCCGCCGCTTAGAGTGTCATTCCCATTTCCCAGGCCGCCCCACACGATGTCATTGCCCGTCCCGCCGAACAGGGTGTCGTTGCCTAAACCGCCTCCAACTGTATCGTTGCCCGCCCCACCCAGTAATATATCGTCACCTGCCATGCCATTGATGGAATCGTCCCCGCCCAGACCATCAATCATGTCAGCCCCGGCATAGCCATTCAGAGTGTCATTTTGTTCCGTAACGACGAGCAACCGTGCCTGTATATCTGCATACGCCCATACGGTGCCATCAGCAAATTCGATCCTGTCCACCCTGCCGCTGTCGTCCGCCGACTCGAAATAGTTTGTTAGGGAAACCGAATCGCCACTTGTGCCCAGCCGCTCCAGTTTAAGGCTGTCTCCTGTGTTGCCATTAGTCCAGTAGCGGGTCAGCTTGATATCTGCCGGGGCAATGCCTGCCTTGAAACGCAGCGCGTCGGCATTGCCGCCAGTCTCGATGATGGTGTCCTGCCCATCCCCCGCAGCATAGAGATAAACGTCATCGCCAACTCCGCCTTGCAATAAATCGTTGCCTTTGTGGCCGGTTAAAGTGTCGTCACCCGCACCGCCATAGAGGCTGTCGGCAGCGGCGGCGCCGTATAACCGTCCACCGGTATTGTCCAGTCGCAGAGAGACGGCAGTGGTGAAGGTGTTGCCGATCTCGTTTTCCAAGTCCATCTGGCTTCCGTTGCCGAATTGCAAGGTATAATGGCTTCCGTAGAAAACATTCAGGAGATTTAAGGTTTCGCCGTTATCCAGGGTAACTACCAGATTGGTGTTATTCGACAGGGCCAGTGCTTGCGTAGCCGCCAGGCCGCCCGCATTCTGTTTAACGATGGTGTCGTTGCCGTCGCTCTTGCCTACCTTGTCTTCCGAGGCGACATCCAAGTAAGTGTCGTCCTCAGCCCCGCCATCGAAATAATCCGCCCCCGCACCGCCAGTCAATGTGTCGTTGCCAGCGTCGCCAAACAGGAAGTCATTACCTTCGCCACCGTCCAAGACATCATTGTCATCGCCGCCCCGTAGCTCGTCGCGTCCTGCACCTGCGCCGCCATAAAGAGTGTCATCGCCAGCGCCGCCGAATAATCCGCCATTACCAGCCGTGTTTCCATTTTGTGATGTCAAGTCATCGCCTGCACCACCATCCAGGTAGTCGTTGCCATCTCCACCGTTGAGAACATCTATTCCGTCCCCGCCTAATAGTATATCGTTCTCGCTTTCACCATCCAGGTAGTCGTTGCCCTCTTCGCCAAAGAGGATATCTTCACCTTTTCCACCCCAGGCATTATCGTTGCCCTTTCCCGCATAGATGACATCCGATGCGCTGTCTGCGGGATCTATAGTGCCGGTTACAGGTTGAAACAATCTTTCATTACCCTGACCGGTCACCGACCAATTAAGGCTTGTTGCCACCCAATCGGTGTCACCCATAATATCGTCATCGCCCGCACCGCCGACCAACAGGTCTTGGCCGCCCCCGCCCGTCAAGACATCATTGTCTTTACCACCGACCAGGGTATCATCGCCGCTGCCGCCTGCCAGCCAGTCGCCTTTAAGGTCGCTGCCGGTTTGGCTGTTGCCGTTGGCGATGGCCACTGCAACGCTGACTTGTACCTCGCCATAGAGCTTGTCGTCTTCCGCGCCGCCAGACAGGATGTCGCCATCAGCGCCACCTATGAGGACATCTTTGCCGTCCTCCCCATTTAATTTGTCACGGTCGGCTTCGCCCAGGAGAATGTCATCCCCCATTCCGCCATACACGGTGTCGTCACC
>NZ_JBKKBJ010000028.1:0-27935 GCF_046714055.1 Methyloglobulus sp.
CCAACCTGGATGAGCTTTGGCTGGAAATCAATATTCCCCAGGAACATATCAGCGAAATTAAAATCGGCGATAAAGTGCAGGTGGAAAACGGTCTAGCTGATGCAGAAATCAAGGTATTAGGCCAAAGCGTCAATCCTGAAAACAAGGCAATACTTGTGAGGGCAGTTATCAAAGACAATTCATCTTCAGTCAGAGTTGGTCAAAAAGTGACCATTCAGCACATGCAATCTAGCGATGCCGTCACTTATAAACTGCCTGATGCTGCCATTGCCCAGCATGAAGGCAAAACCGACGTTTTTATCAGGGAAAAGGACGGCTTCAAGGTTAGCGAAGTCAATGTACTGGGCAAACAAACCGACGGTTCTTGCCGTTAAGTTAAGATATAAACTCCCTCTCCCTCTGGAGAGGGCTTTTAGAGTTTCGCGCCGCATAGTACTATAAATCTAACTTATCTTCCCATGACATTGCTTAAACTTCTTCCCTGATCCACAAGGGCAAGGATCGTTACGGCCTACCTTATTGCTTTCCCTTACGAAAGGTTGGGTCGGTGTGACTGGCTTTTCTTCAAAAGCCGCTTCCGGGTCATACTCACCTAAGGCGGATACCTCAGCATGTTCAAAGTGCATTTCCCTGGGGGCTTGCATTTGTTCGTCCATTGCCTGGATGTCTTCTTCTTGCCGGACTTGCACCCGGAACAGGATTCGGGTGACTTCGTACTTGATGTGGTCGAGTAGGCTGGTGAACATTTCGAAGGCTTCGCGTTTGTATTCCTGCTTGGGATCTTTTTGCGCGTAGCCTCTAAGGTGTATCCCCTTCCGAAGATAATCCATTGCAGTCAGGTGTTCTTTCCAACTGTTGTCCAAGACTTGCAGCATGACGGATTTTTCAAAGTGGCGCATGACTTCCGAGGTCATTTGCTGCTCCTTGTGGTTATACAGTTGCCCCAGAATATCAAGGATACGGGTACGCAAAGCCGATTCTTGCAGATTCTTGTCCTGATCGAGCATTTTTTTAATTGGAACTTCGGTATTGAATTCCTGGTACAAATGATCTTCAAGCCCCTTGATATTCCACTGTTCTTCCATGCTTCTTGGCGGTATATACTGGGTGATTAGGTTATTCACCACATCTTTGCGAATTTCGACGATGATGTCGGAAATATCCTTGGCTTCCATTAGCTCATTACGCTGCGCGTAGACCACTTTACGCTGGTCATTGGCAACATCATCATAAGCGAGGATTTCTTTACGAATATCAAAGTTACGATTTTCCACCTTGCGCTGGGCATTTTCGATTGAGCGGGTAACCCAGGGATGTTCTATCGCCTCACCATTACCCATGCCTAGTTTTTGCATCAAGCCGGCAACTCGGTCGGAGGCAAAAATACGCATCAGATCATCTTGCAACGCTAGGTAAAAGCGCGAGGAACCCGGATCGCCCTGACGACCCGAACGACCCCGTAACTGATTGTCGATACGTCGGGATTCATGGCGCTCGGAACCGATCACATGCAAGCCGCCTGAGGCAACAACTTGTTTATGGCGTTCCAGCCAGGCATCTTTGACCTTATCCTTGTCAGCATCACTGGCATCAGGGCCTAACGCCACCAATTCAGCGTCCAGGTTGCCGCCTAACACAATATCGGTGCCTCGACCGGCCATATTGGTGGCTATCGTCACCGCGCTGGGCATACCGGCCTGTTGGACAATATGCGCCTCACGTTCGTGCTGCTTGGCATTGAGCACCTCATGGGTAACACCCAGTTTTTTAAGCAAAACCGATACTCGTTCAGAATTCTCGATGGAGGTTGTACCCACTAGAACTGGCTGTCCACGTTGAACGCATTGCTTAATGTCTTCTGCTACAGCGTTATATTTTTCGTCGGCTGTCAAATAAACCATATCGCCCAAATCATTGCGGATCATGGGGCGGTGCGTAGGTATGACGACAACCTCAAGCCCATAAATCTTGTTCAATTCGAATGCTTCGGTATCTGCCGTACCGGTCATGCCGGACAGTTTGTCGTACAAGCGGAAATAGTTTTGGAAGGTAATCGAGGCCATCGTCTGGTTTTCATTTTGTATGGTGACGTGTTCTTTCGCTTCAATGGCTTGATGCAAACCCTCTGACCAACGCCGCCCCGGCATAATACGACCGGTAAATTCGTCAACAATAATGACTTGATTGTTTTGTACTATGTAATCAACGTCCCTTTTGAATAACGTGTGTCCGCGCAAGGAAGCGCTTAAATAGTGCATCAAGCGGATATTGGAGGCATCGTACAAACTGCTGCCTTCCGTCATCAATCCGTGCTCCACCATCAAGTGTTCCACATGCTCATGGCCTTTCTCGGTCAAATAGGCTTGCCGTTCTTTCTCGTCCACCCAGTAATCGCCGTTGCCCTGCTCTTTTTCCTGCCGGGCCAGAAAAGGGATTATGGCATTGGCTTTAATGTAAACTTCGGTGCTTTCTTCTGTGGGCCCGGAAATAATGAGCGGTGTTCTTGCCTCATCAATCAGGATGGAATCGACCTCATCGACAATGGCAAAATTCAACCCGCGCTGGACTTTTTGCTCTAGGTTGAAGGCCATGTTGTCGCGCAAATAATCGAACCCGAACTCATTGTTGGTGCCGTAAGTGATGTCTGCCGCGTATGAAACCTGCCGCTCATGGTGTTCCATCTGGCTGATGATGACATCGGTGGTCATACCAAGAAAACCGTACACCCTGCCCATCCATTCGGAATCGCGTTTAGCCAGGTAGTCGTTAACAGTGACGACGTGAACGCCATTTCCAGGTAAGGCATTTAGATAGGCCGCTAACGTGGCCATCAGGGTTTTGCCCTCACCGGTTTTCATTTCGGCGATTTTGCCGTCATTAAGGATCATGCCGCCGATCAATTGCACATCAAAATGGCGCATTCCGAAGACACGCGAGGAGGCTTCCCTGACTGCGGCAAAGGCCTCTGGAATCAGGTTTTCGAGCTTTTCGCCTTTACTCAAACGATTGCGAAACTCTTGGGTTTTGGCTTTTAATGCGTCATCAGAGAGTTTTTCATATTCTGAGCTTAAGGCATTAATCCTTTTGACCAGCTTCCTCTTTTTCTTAACAAGCCTGTCGTTGCGGCTTCCAAAAATTAATCTAACCAGCTTGCTCAGCATATCTATTTCCGACGAGGGTATAGTTGAATCAAACCGCTAATTATATACTGTCTGGCCTATTAGGTACAAAAAACAGGCGCTATCCTAATAGCAATGGCGGCTGTTATTCCAAATGTATTGTTTAGTTTTAGATACGGGGAAAGGACATTCTTTAGGCGTTAGCTCTATATTCAACCTATTTGAATTTATAATCTTACGAACGATAATCAAATAATTAAACCACCAAACTAAAACAACCTAATGCAAAAATTACCTGTGAATAAATTACTTCTGAAGCTTGTTTTTTGGTTTTACTTGGCGTTTGCTCAGTTTTCTTGTCGCCTTATCGTGACACGATCGCGCTGAAGCCCATATCACAAATCGCAAACTCTGATTTAACAGGCTTAGATAACCTCAAGAAAGCTTTTGAAAATCAACAAAGTAATTTCCAGGTAAAACAGACAGGGCGGATAGTAAAAATGCTACGGGATGACAATCATAAGCCAAGACATCAGCACTTTCTAATCCAACTGGATTCCCCTTATTACCTATAATATTGACCTAGTGCCTAGGGTTGAGGGCTTGAAAGTAGGGGCGCTTATTGATTTTTATGGGGAATACGAATGGAATAAAAAGGGCGGAGTTGTCCATTGGACGCACCATGACCCGAAAAGATTACACCCTAACGGATGACTACATTATGATAGCCGTAAGTATGATTGATTGCGGGATTTGCCGTCGTAAAACATGTAACCATAGCCCCACCACAACAGAGTGGCTGGGCTATAGCCCATTGATTTGATTAGGCGAGAGTGACTTCTTCTGCCTGTGGGCCTTTTTGCCCTTGGGTGATAGTAAATTTTACCTTTTGGCCTTCATCCAGAGATTTAAAGCCACCACCGCTTATATTACGGTAATGGACAAAAACGTCTGGCCCACTTTCTTGTTGAATAAAACCAAAACCTTTCTCTGCGTTAAACCATTTAACAGTACCAGTAGTCATTTGTGATCCTTTTGTGTATAGAGTAATTAAAGCCGTGTGGCTGATGGAGCGGGAAATATGAAAATTACTTAATGATAAACAGGACGAGTAAAACTGATAAACTTCGTAGAGATAAGCATAGCGGTAAATCAATTTCTAGCTGTGTGTATTATAGAGATATAAAGATACAATGTCAATGCTTAAACCACAGCCCTTGCTGTACATTATTCGACAGCAACAGGAGCGTCTTCCTAGGCATGTAAAAGATTGGATGGGATATTTCCATCAAATTAGATTTATGCCCTTAGCAAATTCGGCTATGATCTCTAACACAAGTAATAACTCACTTCGAATAGTATGGCACAAAACGCACAGCCGCTTAAGCCAGTTTTAGCTTATCCGAACAAAACGATTGCCCAGCTTTGTCTGCAAATTAATCAACAATTAACTACCCTTGAACACATTAAAGCGGTTTTACCAAAAGATTTGGCTAATCACGCTTTTCACTGCGTCTTCAATAACAAAAAGCTGCTTATTTACACGGATTCAGCCATTTGGGCTACCCAATTACGTTTTTATGGCAAAACAATGCTAACCGCAATTGGATCCGCTACCTCAGCACCTGTATCCGTGTTACAGGTTAAAGTCATTAGCATACCCGCAACTGCAACTACCAGCCCGAAACGTAGGCCCGTTACCCCTCCACAGAAAGTGGCCGATGAAATACGGAACAACAGCCTCATGGCCACAGACCCACTTAAACAAGCGCTGGATAAACTCAGTTCAACACTCGGACGGTTGCAAAGCGGAAGCAACTAGTCTTTAAGCAGCTGACCGAGGCGATTCGGCAGACTGCATAAAAGAAATCGGCGCTTGTCCCTCATCGTCAAAAGTGATCTTTTCCCAAGCGTCAGTATCGGCCAATAAGGTCCGAAGCAACTTATTGTTTAGGCCATGGCCTGATTTGTAGCCCGTAAATTGACCTATTAAGCTGTGTCCTAAAAGATAAAGGTCACCGATAGCATCAAGAATTTTGTGCTTAACGAATTCGTCAGCGTAGCGCAAGCCGTCTTCATTGAGGACTTTACTCTCATCAACCACGATAGCATTATCGAGACTGCCTCCCAAAGCGAGATTGTTTTGCCTGAGTGTCTCAATATCCCTCATAAAACCAAAAGTCCTGGCCCTACTGACTTCTTTCACAAAGGTGGTCGATGAAAAATCCATCGTAGCCGTCTTTACATTCTCTTCAAAAGCTGGGTGCTCAAAATCAATAGTGAACGTTACCTTGAAACCATCAAATGGCTCAAAGGTTGCCCATTTATCGCCGTCTTCGACCCTTACGCTGTGTTTTATGCGGATATATTGTTTAGGACTATCCTGCTCTTCAACACCTGCCGACTGCAGCAAAAACACAAAAGGCCCGGCACTCCCATCCATAATGGGAACCTCGGCGGCGCTGACATCAATAATCGCATTATCGATGCCTAGCCCCGCAAAGGCAGAGAGCAAATGTTCTATCGTCGAAATTTTTGTACTACCGGCAACTAGGGTAGTGGAGAGCACAGTTTCACCCACATTACCAGGCGTTGCCTGGATAGTGACCGGGTATTCCAAATCCACGCGACGAAACCTGATTCCTGTATTGGGCTCTGCCGGACGTAAGGTCAAGTAGACCTTATCGCCGGTATGAAGCCCTACACCTGTCGCCCTAATCGTATTTTTTAAGGTTCGCTGTTTGATCATATTGTAAGCCCTGTTAAGTGAGGCAAAAGCGCCATTCTATCACAATCAGCCCCCAACATTGAGGCTAGGGAGGCAAACGACTAGTCTGCTTGCCGTCTTAAAAAAGCCGGAATATCCAGATAATCCAAATCCATCTCTTTCTTTGGTTGGGCACCAAAACGTGTTTCCCTGGTTTCAGGCTTGTTTTGGCGCATGATTGTCGGCTTATCCAGTACTCCATAGTTTAGCTCACCTGCGGCTGCTTTTTGCATCAATTTATCGGTTGTCCTGATAATTTGTGCGCGGGGCAAGCCCATGCCAGTGGCCACAACAGTCACTTTGATTTCATCGCCTAGCGACGAGTCAATGGCCGTGCCGATTTTAATGACGGCATCTTCTGCGGCGAATTCATGGACAATATTGCCGACCTCATTAAACTCAGCAATACCCATATCGGCAGCAGAAATATTGACCAAAATACCACGCGCACCTTGTAAGTTGATGTCTTCCAATAGTGGGCAGGCGATAGCTTTTTCCGCCGCTTCCCGTGCGCGGTTTTCCCCTTTAGCTGCACCTGTGCCCATAATTGCAGCGCCCATGCCTGACATGACCGTCCTGACATCGGCAAAATCGACATTAATTATGCCGGGATGGACAATGAGATCGGTAATCCCCTGAACGGCATCCAGTAAAACGTCATTCGCCGCTTTAAACGCATTAAGCAAGGAAGCATTTTTTCCTAACACCGGCAATAATTTCTCATTGGGTATGGTGATAACTGAATCAACATACTTTTCAAGCTCAGCAATTCCTTGTTCGGCTACAGCCAACTTCTTTTTACCTTCAAATGAGAAGGGCTTGGTAACAACAGCGACTGTCAATATACCCATCTCCCTGGCAATTTCAGCAATCACTGGAATTGCCCCGGTACCGGTGCCACCACCCATGCCAGCAGTCAAAAACACCATATCCGCACCTGTGATCACTTCCTTGATGCGATCCTTGTTTTCTTCCGCAGCCTTCTTGCCGACCTCTGGGTCTGTCCCGGCGCCTAAACCTTTAGTCAGCTCAACTCCCAACTGAATAATAGTGCTGGTATTCAATTTTCTGAGCGCCTGTGCATCTGTGTTCGCACAGATGAACTCAACACCCTCAATGTGGCAATCGACCATGTGATTGACTGCATTGCCACCACCGCCACCAACACCGATAACCTTGATTACCGCATTTTCACTGCACTCCATTAATTCGTATTTCATAATGACTACCTCTAGTAAGACTTGCTATTAATTAAAAATTACCCTGAAACCAACTTTTCACTTTTGCAAAAAAACCTAAACCCTCTGGATCAATACTCCTGATACCGCCTTGGTGTTCCTTCCCATACATTAACAATCCGACCCCAGTAGAGTGGATCGGATTTTTTACCACTTCTGTCAATCCGCTGACATTTTGTGGCACACCCATACGCACCGGCATATGGAAAATTTCTTCCGCTAGCTCTATCAATCCCCTGACCTTTGAGCTACCGCCGGTTATCACAATTCCGGCAGCAATTAATTCTTCATAACCGCTGCGCCTTAGCTCTGACTGCACCAGCAACATGAGTTCTTCGTACCGGGGCTCGATAATCTCGGCCAAATTTTGCGTGGAAATTTTGCGTGGCGGCCGGTCGCCGATACTGGGCACCTCAATAACCCCATCAACGCTGGCTAACTGGGTTAAGGCACAAGCGTATTTGCGCTTAATTTCCTCAGCATTAACCGTAGGTGTCCGTAAAGCTACGGCAATATCGTTAGTTACCTGATCGCCAGCTATGGGTATAACGGCGGTATGCTTAATGGCACCCTCGGCAAAAATTGCGATATCCGTGGTGCCTCCGCCGATGTCTATCAAACAGACGCCCAGTTCTTTCTCATCTTCCGTTAGCACCGAATTACAGGATGCCAATTGTTCCAGCACGATGTCTTCAACCTCCAGGCCGCAACGCCGGATACATTTGATGATATTTTGTGACGCGCTGACACTACCAGTCACCATGTGAACCCTGGCTTCCAGGCGTATACCCGACATGCCGATAGGTTCCTTGATGCCATCCTGCAAGTCGATAATAAATTCCTGCGGCAGAATGTGCAGAATCTTCTGGTCTGCCGGGACGGCTACCGCACGCGCGGAATCAATCACCCGGTCGATATCGTACTGGGTGACTTCTTTATCCTTTATAGCCACGACTCCATGAGAATTGAGGCTTCGGATATGGCTGCCGGCTATGCCTGCAAATACCGATTTAATCTGACATCCTGCCATTAATTCTGCTTCCTCGATGGCGCGCTGAATGGATTGCACTGTTGATTCCAGATTGACCACCACGCCTTTTTTCAGCCCGCGGGACACCGTTGAGCCTATCCCTATGACTTCTATGTGTCCTTCGCTAGATAGTTCACCCACAATTGCGGCGACTTTGGAAGTGCCTATGTCAAGTCCGACTATTAAATTACGCTCTGTTTTTTTCGCCATATTATTTACTCTGTGTCGTCTTCATTTTGACAATCTACCTTTTTTCCTGGACTTGCGGCTGTCCCCAGTCTATCGCTTCTATGCCGGGCTTCCATGACACCGCATAACCATTTGGGTAGCGCAAATCAACTAACGCCATAGCAGCGATTTTCTCTTGCCCTAAAATAGGCAAGGTATCCAAAAACCGCTGTAATTTTTTTAATTGCCCCGTTCGTCCTAATAATATTTCCAAGCCTGTTTTTAACTTGATTTCCCAAGCCTCCCGGCCGTTAACCTTAAATTCGGCCAATTCCAGGGCTTGGTCTTCCAATGCTGTTTTCACGCCCTTCATAATCTCCAATGTTTTAGCTTCCTGCTGCTTGGGTCCTTCCAACAACAGCAAGGATTGAAATCGGTCTACGTTATTTGGTGTAAACAATTCACCATACTCAGTCAGCAAGCCATTTTGTCCCCAACGCACATAAGCTTTACGTTCATGGACCTTGATATCGATGGTATCCGGCCAGACCCGCTCAACGGTTGCATTTTTTACCCAAGACAACTTAGTGACGGTCGTATGAATTTTCTGCATATCCGCATCAAAAATACTGGCCGTCACCAAAGGCATCAGCGCCGTTTTTATTTCTTCTTTGCTAAGGTACTGAAAAACTCCTTCGGTTCTCACATACCGGATAGGCAAAGACTCAGTTACCTTGTCGCTGACAACCTCTTGCCTCAATCCCCAAACCGCAAACACCAAAAGAGCAAAGGTCAACAGTGTTCTTACAGCTTGCATATCTCACGCCCGGCAACTGGTTTCCAGTATTCGCCACACCAGTTCATCAAATCCGATACCCACTTGTTTGGCCGCCATCGGCACCAGACTATGGTCAGTCATACCCGGCACGGTGTTTACCTCAATCAGTTGGGATTGTCCTGATTCATCAATGAACACATCTACCCTGGCCCAGCCTTCAACGCCGACTACCTCAGCAGCCTTGACCGCTAACTGTTGCAATTGTTGTTCCTGACTGTCGCTTAATCCACAAGGACAGTGGTATTGGGTTGTCGTGGCATTGTATTTGGCTTCGTAGTCATAGAAAGCATTCGGCGTTTCCAGGCGAATAACTGGCAAGGCCTGACCATCCAACAATCCAACCGTATATTCCTTGCCTACCACCCAGGATTCTGCATAAACATCGCAGCCGTATTCAGCCGCCACTTGTAAGGCCTTCACCAGTTCGTCCCTGTCATTGGCTTTGCTCATGCCGATACTGGAACCTTCTTGGGCCGGTTTGACGATGACCGGAAAGCCCAGTTTTTCTATACAACCATCCAAATCATCGGTGCTCTTTAGCACATACCACTTGGGTGTAGCCAAGCCATAACCCAACCAGCACAATTTGGTACGTAACTTGTCCATACTTAAGGCTGAGGCCATAACACCACTGCCGGTATAGGGAATACCCAGTACTTCAAGCACAGCCTGCAGAACGCCATCTTCCCCACCTCGTCCATGAATAATGTTGAATACCCGGTCAACCTTATGAGCCGCTAGCGCTTCGATAGGACTACCCGTTACATCAACGGCAACAGCATCTACGCCCTTATTCTTTAGTGCCTCAAATACCGCCGCACCACTTTTTAATGAGACTTTCCGTTCAGCGGCAGACCCACCCATCAATACCGCTACACACCCAAATTCTTCCGGTTTGCTAATCACTCTCTTGCCTCACCTATCACACACACTTCTGTTTGTAACTCAACACCATGAATATATTGAACCTTTCTCTGGACATATTTAATCAGGTTTTCTATATCTGCCGCTGTTGCAGCGTCGGCGTTAACAATAAAATTTGCATGTTTTTCCGATACAGAAGCACCGCCTATGCTGTAACCTTTCAATCTTGTTGCCTCGATTAACCTGGCCGCAAAATCGCCTTCTGGATTTTTGAAGACTGAGCCACAACTTGGTTGGTTAGTCGGCTGCGTTTTTGCCCTTTTATCCAATAAGCTTTTAATTTTCTGGATGCTGGCTTTGGAATCTCCTGGCTCTAACGCCAAAATTCCCGATAGGAACCATTCCTTGTCCATACTTTTGACAGAACGGTAACTGACCGCAAACTGCTTGGGATCCCTCAAAGTGACTTCGCCTCTCGAATTCAGCATTTCCACGCTTTTAACGATACGCCATGTTTCACCGCCGAATGCACCCGAATTCATTTTCAAGGCTCCCCCCATCGTTCCCGGGATTCCTGCCAAAAACTCAGCGTCGGCCAAGCCCTGATCTGCACAGAAGCGAGCCACATGTGCACAGGGGACTCCAGCTTCCACATAGACCGCCCCGTCCTCACCTATCCGCATCTCTTTTAACCGCCCTTTAGTATTAATCACAGTCCCTCGTATACCACCGTCCCTTATCAATAGGTTGCTGCCAAGTCCCATCCAAAATACCGGCTCGTTATCCGGCAAACTTTTGATAAATTCACACAAGTCTTGTTTGTCAAACGGCAAATAAAGCCGGTCTGCCGTCCCGCCTACGCGCCAGCTCGTGTATTTGGCCAGGGTTTCATTGCTTAACAAACGGCCTTTCAATTCAGTCATTACCCTGACCGCCCAAAGTTGATAATTCTTTTGCCAGCAGCTCCGGCAACTGCGCGGCGATCTGCCCCACATTACCGGCACCCACGGTTAAAATCACATCATCCTTTTTGACTATTCCAACCAACACGGCTGCCAATTCTTCCCAGTCTTCCAGAAAGACCGGATCAACCTTGCCACGCGTACGTATTGCCCGACTCAACGCCCTACCATCTGCGCGTGGAATGACAGCTTCCCCAGCCGAGTAAACATCCATCAAAATAAGGACATCCACAGTGGAAAGCACATGCACAAAATCTTCAAATAAATCGCGGGTACGGGTATAGCGATGGGGCTGAAATATGACAATCGCACGCCTATCCGGACAAGCCTGGCGCAAGGCTTCAAATGTTGCTGCAAGCTCACGGGGATGATGTCCGTAGTCATCAACAAAGGTCAGCTTGCCCTTATTGAAAGGCAGGTCGCCGTTGACCTGAAAACGTCTGCCGACCCCCCTGAAAGCAGCTAAACTCTTGGTGATGGCTTCATCGGCAACCTCCAGCTTGGTAGCCACAGCAATAGCCGCAAGCGCATTGAGCATGTTGTGCCAGCCGGGCATATTTAAAGTGACTTGCAATTTGGTTTGCTTTCCCTTTCGAACCACATCAAATGAGGTGTGCATTCCTGCTTGCCTTACATTTTCAGCGCGTACATCAGCATCTTGATGGACTCCGTAGGTTGTTACCGGTTTTGATATGTCCGGCAATACTTCCCTAACACCCACATCATCAATACACATAACCGCCAAGCCATAAAACGGCAAGTGATGGAGGAATTCTATGAAGGTATCTTTTAAGCGCTGGTAATTATTCTGGTAGGTTGCCATGTGGTCTTGGTCGATGTTGGTGACTATCGCAATCATCGGCTGCAAATACAGGAATGAAGCGTCGCTCTCGTCAGCCTCTGCAACTAGGTAATTCCCCAAGCCCAACTTGGCATTAACGCCAGCGCTATTCAAACGACCGCCGATCACGTAGGTGGGATCCAGTCCGCCTTCGGCAAGCATGGAAACGGTCAGGCTGGTGGTTGTGGTTTTACCGTGCGTTCCCGCAACGGCAATACCAAACCTGAAACGCATCAACTCTGCCAGCATTTCAGCGCGGGGAATGACGGGTATCCTGTTCAAATAGGCTTCATTTACTTCATCATTGCTGCGGTCAATAGCGCTGGAAACCACCACCACATCAGCTTGTTTAATGTTTTCCCGCTTATGGCCTATCGCTATCATCACACCTAGATCAACCAGCCTTTGGGTAACCGCACTTTCTTTAATGTCAGACCCTGATACGGTGTAGCCCAGGTTAAACAAAACCTCGGCTATGCCGCACATACCTGTACCGCCAATACCGACAAAATGTATCCAGTTGATATTGCCAAACACTCGTTTCGGCTCTAATAAGGGAGAAGCAATCATCTGCCGGCCTCACTGATACAAAACTGTGCTACAGCTTCCGTTGCATTCATACGTGCGCATTGTTTTGCTGCTTTAGCCATCATCTCAAGCTGCTGTTGGGCTTTCGTGATTAGTTCGATCAAGGTTGTTGCATTCAAATTTTTTTGGAGCAGTACCAAGCCAGCGCCCGCATCGGATAAATAGTGAGCATTAGCCATTTGATGATCGTCAATCGCATTCGGAAGCGGAATTAAAATGGCTGGCAAACCCATTGCCGCAACTTCGCTCACCGTCATCGCACCGGCACGGCAGATAATGATGTCTGCCCACTGATAGGCTGATACCATATCTTGTATAAAAGCAGTCGCTTCTGCCTTCACACCCAAAGCTTGATAACGCTTGGCAATCTGTTCCTGCATAGCTGTACCCGTTTGGTGCCTTACTTCTATTTCTTGCAATTTTGCCAGCGCATCGGGGATGACTTCATTCAAAACTTGTGCACCCTGGCTACCGCCGATGATTAATAGCCGTAAATCCCGCCCTTGAACCGTACCTTTTGCGTCTGGCAAATTTTGGAACTGCCTACGCAGCGGATTACCTGTACATTTGGCATTGGCTTCTTTTTTGAAACTATTCGGAAACGCTTCCAGCACCTGATTAGCGAGCTTTGCCAGCAGCCTGTTGGTGGTGCCAGGAATGCGATTCTGCTCGTGGATAACCAGTGGTATCCTTAATATCTTCGCCATCAAACCACCGGGCCCTGCAACAAAGCCGCCCATCCCAAGCACCACATCCGGTTTGCGTCGCCGCAAAATTGCCAATGCTTGCCCGCAGGCCGTTATCAATTTGAAGCCCGATGCCAACTTCGAAAGCAAGCCTTTTCCGCGCACCCCAGCCACTGACAGCCAGTCTATTTCAATGCCATGTTCAGGAACGACTTTGCTTTCCAGCCCTTTATGCGTACCCAGCCAACTGACTTCCCAATCCTTTTCGATAAACCATAGTGCAACAGCCAACGCCGGAAACACATGCCCCCCTGTTCCGCCAGCCATAATGACTATGCGCTTACTCATGTTGACCTTTCTTTGGGTGTTTGTACGTTAAGCGCCACTGTTTCACTATGTACCTTAAATAACAACGCAAGTGCGCAGCACATGACTATCATGCTGCTACCGCCATAACTCATTAACGGCAAAGTCAAACCTTTGGTAGGTAGAATCCCCATATTGACACCCATATTGACGAATGACTGGAAACCAAGCCACACGCCTAAACCATAGGCGACAAAAGCAGAAAATCGTTGTCCTTCCTGCTCTGCGGCTACCGCCACTGTAAAAGTGCGCCATATCAATAAGGTGTATAGAACAATGACAGTGACCACACCAAGCAATCCTAATTCCTCTCCTATGACTGAAAACAGAAAATCGGTATGGGCTTCCGGTAAATAAAATAACTTTTGGATGCCGCTGCCCAGGCCCACGCCCAACCATTCACCCCGTCCAAAAGCGATAAGCGCTTGGGTAAGCTGATAGCCCTCCTTTTGTTGATACTTAAACGGATCAATAAAGCTGAGCAACCTGGCTATGCGGTAATCTTCCTTGAGAGCCACGATCACCCCCAACACCACTAACACAGACAACAAGCTTATGAATTGCGCCAGTCTTGCCCCACCCAAGAACATGGCACCCATAGCAATCATCATAATCACCACGGCTGAACCATAGTCCGGTTCCCGCAACAACAATACGCAAGCGACAGAAAACAACAGTAACGGCTTGATAATGCCGTACGACGATCCCTGTAAGTTATCCTGATGCCGAGTTACGTAACCCGCCATATAAATCACCGCAAATAACTTCACCACCTCCGATACTTGTATTCGGATTCCACCTATTGATAGCCAACGTAGGGCACCGTTAACCCTTACACCTAAGCCTGGAATAAACACAATCACCAGCAAAAACAAACCTGCGATGAACAACCCGGGGCCGATCTTTTCCCAGCTTTCCATTGGAATCCTGGTAACACCTGCTGCCAGACCTAGCCCCAAAACGATATGGGCTAACTGCTTGGCAGGGTAATGGAAGCTATCTTGTTTCAATTCCAGACCCAGGTGTAATGAAGATGATGCCACCATGACATAACCTATAAACAACAGGCTGACAGTCACGGCAACCAACAATGGGTCGAAGTGGAATTTTTGCTTTTGCAAATTAGTTCGCCCGTTCATACTACTGCCCTAGGCGCTGGAAATGCCATAGAAGTATCGCGCTCAAGCAACCCCAATACGGCTTCAGTAAATTTATCGCCACGATCCTGATAATTTTTGTATTGATCAAGACTGGCACAGGCTGGTGACAACAATACACACTCTCCGGCAGTTGCTATGCTTGCGGCAATGTTTACTGCTTGCCGCATGTCTGCCGCCATATACACAGGCACACAACCGTTGAGGGCTTGCTCTATTAGTCCGGCATCTTTTCCCATCAGCACGACACTTTTTGCTTTCGCCCTGACTACCGGCACCAACTCATTCATATCAGCGCCTTTCGCATCCCCGCCAGCAATCAGGATGACTTTCTGATCATTGCCTTGCAATGCCGCGACACAAGCGCCGATATTGGTTGCTTTGGAATCATTCACCCACACAACACCCCGAATTTCAGCTACCCGCTGCATTCTATGCGCCAGCCCTTTAAATGCTTTGAGTGCTTTGCACATAGCCTGTTCGTCCAATCCGACAGCCACACCTAATGCCATCGCAGCCAACGCGTTAGCGGCATTATGCCTACCTTCAAGCGGCAGTTCAGATAGTGGCAGTAAAGGTTTTTCAACGTGCATTAAATACTCAATACCCCTTTCTTTGGTTATCCAGAAATCGGCTTTTTTATGGATCGAAAAAGTAAAAGTACGCCTGTCTTCTTCCTGCATACCCGCCACGATTGGATCATCGGCATTGATTACCATGACTCCATCACCCATAAAGACACGCTGTTTTTGTTCCGCGTAATCTGCAACATTTGCGTGCCTGTCCAAGTGATCGGCGGTTACATTAAGTACCGTCGCAGCGGCTGCATTTAAAATGCTAGTCCTTTCCAGTTGAAAACTCGAAAGTTCCAGCACATAGTGTTCCGCCGGTTGCTCCAATAAGTCCAATACCGGTATGCCAAGATTTCCGCCTACACCTGCTTTGATTCCTGCAGCATCGGCCATTTCACCCAGCATCGTTGTCACGGTGCTTTTGCCGTTGGAACCGGTAATGGCAATAATCGGCGCATCGACGGAACAGGCAAACAGATCAATATCGCCGAGTACTTGTGTACCGTTACGGACGGCTTCTGCTATGGCTTTTTCATTTAACGAGATACCGGGGCTGACTATCAAGTGAGTCGCATTACTGAATGATGTCCCGTCAAATGCACCGGTAAACACAGCAATATTCCCTAATTCTTCCCGCAATTGTGTTATAGACGGTGGCTGCTCCCGACTATCGGCGATAACAAAATCAAACCCTAATGCCGCTAAATAACGCGCAACTGAGATACCTGTAACCCCAAGTCCGACGACCACTATTTTTGATGTCGGGGAATCCAAGCCTAGATAGGCTTTCAGTCGGTCTTTAATGGTTTTGGGATCCAGCCTCATCTTAGTTTTAAAGTTGCCAAACCGACCAATACCAAAATAAAGGTGATGATCCAGAACCGGACGATCACACGCGGTTCCGGCCAGCCCTTTAATTCAAAATGATGATGGATAGGTGCCATGCGGAATACCCGCTTGCCGGTCATTTTGTAGGAAGCCACCTGTATCATCACGGACAATGTTTCCATCACAAACACACCGCCCATAATGACCAAAACAATCTCCTGCCTCACCAATACGGCCAAAACACCTAAAGCGCCACCCAAGGCCAAGGCGCCAACATCACCCATGAACACCATTGCCGGATAGGTGTTGAACCATAAAAATCCGAGTCCAGATCCAATTAATGCCGCACAAAACACAATCAATTCACCGGCATTGGGTAAATAAGGAATGGCCAAGTATTCTGCGAATCCGACATGCCCAGAGAGATATGCAAAAATACCTAAACCCGCTGCGACCATGACGGTCGGCATGATGGCCAGACCATCCAACCCATCGGTCAAATTGACGGCATTGCTGGTACCGACAATAACAAAGTAACTGAGGATAACGTACATCCAGCCCATATCGAGCATCACATCTTTAAAGAAGGGAACGATAAACTGCGTTTCTGCCGGCAGTACGGCAGTTTTGTAAAGAAACACGACAGCCATAAAACCGATGATGGATTGCCAGAAATACTTGGTTTTTGCGGATAAGCCATCACTATTTCTCTTGACCACCTTACGGTAATCATCAATAAATCCGATGATGCCGAAACCCAAAGTAACCAATAAAATAACCCATATATAACGGTTGCCAAGATCAGCCCACATTAAGGTGCTAAAGGCGATTGCTATCAATATCAACGTGCCGCCCATCGTTGGCGTACCCGCTTTTTCGTAATGTGATTGTGGGCCTAACTCGCGGATACTTTGGCCGATTTTATTTCGGCTTAATTTTCTGATCATCACCGGGCCGATAATCAACGAAATTATCAATGAAGTTAGCGCACCTAAAATGGCCCGAAACGTCAGGTAATGAAAGACCCTGAAACCGCCTTCGAATGTCATTAAATAGTCTGCAAGGTAAAGTAACATGACTTATTTCCTGAAATCTTCCACCAGGGCAGCAGCAACATTTTCCATGCGCTGCGTTCTTGAGCCTTTGATCAAAATAGTTTCATCGCCTTTAAGTTCTTCTTTTAAAGCGCCGATCAATTCATCCTGACTATCAAAAAAAGTGGCCCCTTTGCCAAAAACCCTTACGGTATTTTTGGCATCGGAGCCTATAGCCAACAGGCGCACAACACCTTTTGAACTTATTAATTCGCCAATCTCTTCATGTATTTTTGGGCTTTCCGGGCCTAATTCACCAAATGCACCTAACACCAGCCAAGGCTTGCCTTTGCAATTAGCCAAAACCTCAAGGCCTGCTTTTAAGGAAGCCGCATTGGCGTTATAGGTATCATCGATCACTATATTTCCAAGACGACCAATCAAAGGTTGTAACCTTCCCGTTACCGGTTTGACGTTCTCAAGCCCCCGTTTGATCTGCTCCAGGCTAAGCCCCAAAGCCAAACCTGCCGCTGCCGCCGCCAACGCATTAACGACATTGTGCCGCCCAGCTAACTTCAAATTGATTTTCAACTCGGCTTGGAAAGTCACCAAATCGAAAGCCGTAACAAACGCATTGTCGATAATATCTGTTTGGATATTCCGCGCCGTTACGTCGGCGCCCTCACGCAAGCCAAACGATGAAACCTTTCTGTTGCCCGCCCACGATTTCCAATAATCGAAATATTTATCGTCCTTGTTAAGTACCGCTAAACCGTCCGCTCTAAGGGTTTCAATGATTTCCCCTTTCGCTTTGGCAACACCGTCCAGACTACCAAACCCCTCAATATGTGCCGCTCCGGCATTATTAAGGATCACCACATCAGACTTGACATAAGTGCTTGTATAGGCGATTTCTCCAGGATGGTTAGCGCCCATTTCGATCACGGCATAACGATGTTCTTCGTTCAGTCGCAGCAGTGTTAAAGGCACCCCGATATCGTTATTCAGATTGCCTTTGGTATACAACACCGCACCATCCACGGACAGGATGGCCGCAACCATTTCCTTAACTGTGGTCTTGCCGTTGCTGCCCGTAATGCCCACTACTTTTGCTGAGGACTTGTCGCGCCAAGCGCCTGCTAACTGTGCCAATGCTAATCTCGTGTCGGCGACCAAAATATGCGGCAACTTGGTCGTAAAGCATTTATTAAGGATGGCTGCTATAGCACCTGCCTGTTCTGCCTTGTCAACAAATTCATTGCCATCAAACTGAGTCCCCTTGATAGCCACATAAAGCTCGCCGGGTTGAATTGCCCGGGTATCAATGCTGACCGAAGCAATTTCCACATCGCTCCCGACATGCTCACCGTTTATCTTTTTGGCAATCTCGCTAAGCCTCATCTTCATTGCATTCCAAACCTTTTGTGTAATGCCTCTTCTGCAATTTGTTTGTCGTCGAACGGATACTGGACACCGTTGATTTCCTGATAACTTTCATGCCCTTTACCCGCAATCACTATGCAGTCGTTTGCTGCCGCATTGGCTATGACATGCTGTATTGCCTGTTTTCTGTCCTGGATCAACACGACCTTATCCGAAATGCAACCTGCCAGGATTTCATTGGCAATACTTAAATTATTCTCAAACCGCGGATTGTCATCGGTGACAATAACGCGATCCGCCCATTGTTCTGCGATGCTCCCCATTTGCGGACGCTTACCTGCATCACGATTACCGCCACAACCAAACACCACCCACAGCGACTGATCACAATGCTTACGCAAACTTGCCAATACCCTGTACAGGGCATCCGGCGTATGGGCATAATCAACAAACACACTCAACTCGTTTGCTTTTGTTCCACAACGTTCCATACGGCCTTTTATCGGTTTGATGGACTTCACCTTATTTGTTGCCTCAGTTAATGATTGGCCCATTGCCAGCATCACTGCCAAAACACATAACAGGTTCTCGGCATTAAAGTCGCCATAGAGCGGTGCCTGTACCCGTTGGACATTTCCGCCCCAACGCACATCAAACTCAATGCCTGCAAGCGTATGCTGTATTCCCTCAGCAATGACAGACTCTCCTGAATTCACGCTGTTTCCTTTTGCGCTCACTTCCCATACCACTACCGATCCAGGCACAGCCGCAATAATTTGGTCACAACTTGCATCATCCAGATTGACCACCACAAACCTAAGCCATGGCGTTTGCAACAATTTCAACTTCGCCGCCAGATAAGCCTCCATTGAACCGTGATAATCCAGATGATCGCGGCTAATATTCGTGATTACTGCGCCTTTAAAATGCACCCCGTTAACCCGGCCTTGATCCAAACCGTGCGACGAAACTTCCATCGCCACGGTATTCTTTTTTGCCTTAACAAATTCAGCCAGTATCTGCTGGATCGTTAACGCATCCGGGGTCGTGTTGACTGTCTTATTAAGTTGCCCCCACTCGCCCCATCCCAAAGTGCCAATAATCCCGCAACCGTCAAGCAACTGACCTAAAAACTGGCTACAGGATGTCTTGCCATTAGTGCCAGTTATGCCGATCACATCCAAAACCCCGGAAGGATTGCCATAAAATCGTGCCGCCAACTCCCCTAGCACAAACCCCAAGCCCTCAATTGGGATAACGGGAATACCCGTTACTGTCTCAGTAAGCTGCTTACCTTCGCCTGAAGGATCAAACAATACCGCACAAGCTCCCTTGTCTATGACCTCATTGATATGAGCCAATCCATGTTGCCTGGCACCAGCCAAGGCAATAAACAAATCACCTGATTCAACAATCCGGCTATCCAAGGCCAATCCACTAATTTCCAAAGTATCGGCTATTGTCGAATCCCTTTCCGAAACTACAACCAAGTTTTTAAGCAACTCTCCAAGTTTCATGTAAATTGCTTATGGCGCTTTCCTTGCCAACAATATGGGCATGGTATTTTCCTGGTCTGGGGCTACCCCCAATAATCTTAAAGCGCCGCCCATAACCTTGGAAAATACCGGCGCTGAAACCAGTCCGCCATAATATTGGCCCGCAGACGGTTCATCTATCATCACGACTATCACCAAACGCGGATTGCTGGCAGGTGCCAGCCCTGCAAACAATGCAAAATAACTATTGGCAGAATAACCATGCTTCCCAGCTTTTTTAGCCGTTCCGGTTTTGCCGGCAACCCGGTAACCGTCAACCCTGGCTTCGTAAGCCGTCCCTTCTTTGGTTATCACGCTCTCCATCATCGTCCTGACCTTCTTGGCTGTTTTTTCAGAGAAAACCCGCCGTGCGTCGATATCTTCGTCTCGCTTCAACAGGCTTACCGAGTGCAGAATGCCATCGTCAGCCAATGCAGTGTATGCCCTAGCCAACTGTATTGCCGACATATTCAAGCCATAGCCATACGCCAAGATCGCACGGTCAAAATCCCGCATCCTTTTAGCCACCGGCATATGGCCACTGACCTCGCCAGGAAAACCAGATGATGGTGAATCACCGAATCCCAATTTTCTGTAGATGCCGCAGAAGTAATCAATGGGCATTTTCAATGCCATTTTGGCGACACCTATGTTGCTGGATTTTTTTAATACGCCTTCCACATCCAGTGTCCCATAGTTATGGGTATCCTTGACGTTATTGCTTCCAACAGGAAAAACACCATCCGTGACAATCAAATCTCCGGGGCGGATATAGCGCCCCTCTAATGCGGCGGCAACAACAAACGGCTTAACGGTTGAACCAGGCTCGAAAACCTCCGTAAGTGCCCTGTTTCTGTATAGTATTTCCTTTAGGTCTGCTTTTGAGTTAGGGTTGAATGAGGGTTGATTGACTGCCGCCAGTACTTCGCCAGTTTTTGCATCCAACACCACTAATGCCCCAGCTTTCGCCTTGTTTGCATTAACCGCATTTTGTAATTCCCTGTAAGCCAAATATTGGATCCGCTGGTCGATACTCAATTCCAGGTTTTTCCCTGGAATGGGAGATGCAAGATTTTCGACATCGGCGATAACTTGATGGTGGCCGTCCTTGATGACCCGTTTTTCCCCATCCGTGCCTTTCAAAAGCGTTTCGTAACTTTTTTCCAGCCCAATCTGACCGATGCCTTTTGAATCAGTGAATCCATGAAGATGGGCTGTCACTTCGCCTGATGGATAAAAACGCTTAAACTCCCGGAGGATATCCACACCTGCCAGCTTTAAAGCTTTTACTTGTTCTGCAATGTCAGGACTGATTTGCTTTTCCAGGTAAGCAAAACCTTTACCTTTTTTTTCTTCAAGAATTTTATTTACCTTGCCTACAGGCAAATCCAGCAACTTTTCCAGTTGCCCAATCTTTGTCACTTTCTCTTTTCTGTATAAGCTTTTTACTCCCTCTTTTTGGCTATCCGTTAAACTCTCATCGCCCAATTTTGCCCTGAATTGCTTTTCCATTTGTTTAATAAGGGTCTTATCGTCCTTGACAAACTCTTTCGGGTTGATTGTTATGGAGGGCGCAGGGGAGCTAATCGCCAATGGCTCACCATTTCTATCTTCGATGATGCCCCGGTATGCTGAAATGGATACCGTATCCACATAAGAGCTACGCTCTTGCAAGAAATCTTTTTTGAACACTTGCAAATGGACTGCGCGAACGACGAGAATACCCATGCAACTCATGATAAAAGTGAGTAAAAACCTCCTCCTAGCTGAAAAATCACCGACCTGTTTCCGTGGCTTGATACCATTTGATAAATGCATCTAAGGTTTTATATAGATAATGTTTTCCCGAATAGGCATAACCAGTTTTAATCGCCCTTTCGCAATCGACTCAACTTGATTTTGTATTGCCAAGGTCGATAATTCCAATTGGATTTGCCCCCACTTCACTTCATATTGGTCTAATGTCTGTTCATGGCGCTCAATCTCTATGAAAATCGAGCGCGAGTAATTCTTGCAATAGATAACAGCCAAAGCCGAGACCATCAACACGACCAATAACGCGATTATCCCTATCGACTCTTTGCTGCTGATAGTCCAGTCATTTGTCATTATTTAAACTCGTTCAGCCACCCGCATAATCGCGCTACGCGCCCTTGGATTTTGTTCAATCTCGAACTTACCTGCTTTCAATGGCTTTCCTCGTTTTACCAAACAACCTTGAGCAATGTCCGCTTCCTTTACAGGCAATTTGCCCGGATCGTATTTGGCTCCCGATTCATTCCGTATAAACTGCTTGACCATCCTGTCCTCCAGGGAATGAAAGGAAATCACCACCAGCCGTCCACCCCGTTTCAATACCTGTATGGATTGCTGCAACACATCTTTTAATTCATCGAGTTCCTTATTAATCTCAATGCGTATCGCCTGAAAACTGCGCGTCGCAGGATGCTTACGTTTTTCTCGCTTAGGGACGGCATGCTCTATAAGGCCTGCCAATTGCCTAGTCGTAAGCAATGGCTTTTCCGCCCTAGTCTCAACGATCGCACGGGCGATCCGCCTGGCAAACCGCTCTTCCCCATATTCAAATAGCACCCTGGTCAATTCCTTTTCATCAACCTTGGACAACCACTTGGCGGCTGTCATCTCCGCGCCAATATCCATCCGCATGTCTAAAGGCCCGTCTTGCATAAAACTGAAACCTCGCTGGGGGTCATCCAATTGCGGGGACGACACGCCCAAATCCAGTAAAATTCCGTCTATTTGCCCCACCAAGGCTTCATCAGCCACCACGCTTTCCAAAGCCGAAAAGCAACTATGACTTAACGTAAAGCGCTTATCCTTAAGCATTGCCAGGGCCACATCTGACACAATTGCATCAACATCACGGTCAAACGCCAACAAGCGGCCTGACGCACCCAACAACGATAAAATTCCCTGGCTATGCCCACCCCGCCCAAACGTACAATCCAGATAAATGCCATCGTCCTTGATTGCCATCTGCTCCAAAACCTCAGCCAACATGACCGGCCTGTGTTGCATGGGTTCGCCCGGTCAGAAAGATAACTTAATCGACTCACCGGATTTCTTGACACTTGGCCCATTAAAGAATTGTGCTTGTTTTTTCCCCCATTCTTCCTCACTCCAAACGTCGAAACGGTTGATTTGTCCAACTAGCACAATTTTTTTGTCCAAATTTGCAATAGTTCTTAGCGATTCGGGTATCAAAACACGGCCCTGTGTATCCATTTCACATTCACTGGCAAAACCACTTATGAATGTTCTCAAAAAAATACTCTCCTCGCTCGAGGTCAACTCGACTATTTCTTTTTCTAATTTTTCATATTCTGGTTTAGGATAAATCCACAGACATCCAGGAATACCAGCAAATTCATGATCCACAGCAACTGTAGCGATAAACTGACATGCACAAATTTCCCGTACCCGGTCCCGAAAACGGGAAGGAATAGCAAAACGACTTTTTTCGTCGAGATTGACTGTGGTTGTGCCTCGAAACAAGATTCCCCCGTAAAATCTCTACCAAGTAACTCCACAAAAAACCACAGAGCCACCCTAATAAACCACAAAACTTCCACTTGGGCTTAAGAATAGCACAAAAAAACTAATTCAAAAAAATATTTGCTTTTTTGACAACAACTTAGGGCTAAACGGGAAAGAGCTTTAAATCTATAAAACTGGCAAAAATAAATTGTATTTTTATCAGCCTGTTAAATAATTTAGTTAATAAATTACTTTAGGCTTGAAGGATTGTTATGGATCGTTTTCGATTAGCATTCAAAAAAATTACAAGGAAATGTCTTTAGTAAATGACAATCTTTATCTAGCAGAAAACATTCAACAGACGGGCTGAATTCTACTTTGTCAGATTACATGATCACTATTTTCCAAGATCATCATTCCGGCATGGATTGGCGGCGAGGATTCCATTTCCTCTTCCGCACTTCCTCCATCCATGGAGGTCGCCGGAATCTAGGCTCCATGGATGGATTTGAGCCTGCCATCCATGGCACTGGATACCCGCTTCCTGGCGAGTATGACGAACTTGTGCTTAATCTGACAAAGTAGAATTAGGAATAATTGTTGACTCGACTAAACATTGTATAGAACCTATGTTCTAGGAGCTATATTACGTCGCGTATCTCATTTGGATTTTCAGCTAAATGATCTACCATACACGACCATACCCCCAGAAAAGTGAGGAATCATGCCGTTATCGTGGAACGAAATCAAAGACCGGGCGTTGAAGTTCTCCCATGAATGGGCGGATGAATCATCCGAAGATGCCGAAGCCAAATCCTTCTGGGATGCGTTTTTCAATGTTTTTGGCGTACCCCGCCGCCGCGTAGCCACCTTTGAGCAGCCCGTCAAAAAATTCGACGGTCACGACGGTTATATCGACCTTTTGTGGCGGGGCATAATCTTGGTCGAACACAAATCACGCGGCAAAAACCTAGACCGCGCTTTCCAGCAAGCCAAGGATTATTTCCCCGGCCTTAAAGACAGGGACTTGCCGCGCTACATCCTGGTCTCCGATTTTGCCCGTTTTCGCCTCTATGACCTGGAGGAAAACACCCAGCAAGAATTTCCGATCAAAGAATTCTACAAAAACATCAAACTGTTCGGTTTTATTGCAGGATACCAAACTACCTCCTACAAAGAACAAGACCCGGCGAATATCAAAGCCGCCGAGCGCATGGGCAAGTTGCACGACAAGCTCAAGGCCATCGGCTATGAAGGCCACGACCTGGAAGTGTATTTGGTGCGCCTGTTGTTTTGCCTGTTTGCCGAAGACACCAGCATTTTTGAACGCCGCCAGTTTCAAGATTTGATCGAACAGCGTACGGCGGAAGACGGCAGCGACCTTGCGATGAGGCTGGAGCAATTATTTCAAGTGCTCGACGCGCCAGAAGATAAACGCCTGAAAAATCTGGATGAACAGCTTGCCGCTTTCCGTTATGTCAACGGCAGCTTGTTTGCCAAGCGCCTCCCGATGGCATCGTTCGATACCGAGATGCGGGAGATTCTGCTGCTGTGCTGCGCCCTGGATTGGAGCCGGATTTCCCCGGCGATCTTCGGTGCCTTGTTCCAATCCGTCATGGATCAAAAGCTGCGCCGTAACCTGGGCGCACACTACACCACGGAAAAGAACATCCTAAAGCTCATCCGTCCGTTGTTCCTGGACGAATTGCGGACGGAATTCGAGCGGGTGAAAAGCCAGCCCAAGAAACTTTACGACTTCCATCAACGCCTTGCCCAGCTCAAATTCCTCGATCCGGCCTGCGGCTGCGGCAATTTCCTGGTCATCGCCTACCGCGAACTGCGCCAATTGGAGTTGGACATCATCCGCAGCCTGTACGGAAAAGCCCAAACCGCATCCCTGGATGTCGTGGAATTGCACATCCTGTGCGACGTAGACCAGTTTTACGGCATCGAGATAGAAGAATTTCCCGCTCAAATCGCGCAAACCGCGCTGTGGCTGATGGATCACCAGATGAACCTGCGCGTATCGGAAGAATTCGGCAGCTACTTCGTGCGCCTGCCGTTAAAAAAATCGGCGAAGATCGTTCACGGCAACGCCTTAAGGCTGGATTGGGGGGAAGTTTTAGAGCCGGAATCTAGTAGGGTGCATTCCATGCATTTTAATGAGGTGCGTAAAACGCACCCTACCAAAGTGAGTTACATATTGGGGAATCCGCCTTTTGTCGGTGCCAAATATATGGATGACGAACAACGCACGGACATGGTGCGGGTTTTCCATGACGTTAAAAGTGCCGGGCTACTTGATTATGTCGCCGCATGGCATCGCAAGGCAGCAGACTATATGTCCAGCGCCGTCGTTCCGGCAGGGAATGACGGTTATCCAATCAAAACGGCGTTTGTCTCCACCAACTCCATCACCCAAGGCGAGCAGGTCGGCGTATTGTGGCCTGATTTATTGCGTCGCGGGGTGAAAATCCATTTTGCACACCGCACCTTCCAATGGTCGAACGAGGCACGCGGCAAAGCTGCTGTACATTGCGTTATTATTGGCTTTTCCCTGCATGACACGACGGACAAGCGGATTTTCGATTATGAAACACCTCAAGCAGAAGCCCACGAGGTCAAGGCCAAGAACATAAACCCTTATTTGGTGGATGCCCCAGACATAGTTGTTTCACGTCGCAGTTCTCCACTATGTGCCGTGCCGGAAATAGGGATTGGCAACAAGCCTATAGACGGCGGGCATTATCTGTTCACACCGGAGGGGCGTGACGGGTTCATCAAGAAAGAGCCAGCCGCCGCGCTTTATTTCAGGCGTTGGCTTGGCAGTGTTGAATTCATCAACGGTTATGAACGTTGGTGTCTATGGTTGGGAGATTGTCCCCCGGATAAGTTGCGGCAAATGCCGGAAGCCATGAAACGGGTTGAAGCTGTCCGGCGCGTCAGGCTTGCCAGCAACAGCGCACCCACAAGAAAACTGGCTGATACGCCAACCCGCTTTCACGTCGAAAACATGCCGGATTCAAGTTATCTGGTAATCCCAGAGGTTTCTTCGGAGAGAAGGCGTTATATTCCAATTGGTTTTCTTATGCCTGAAACCCTAGCCAGCAACCTTGTGAAAATTGCTCCAAATGCCACACTTTATCATTTCGGTGTGTTATCTTCAACAATGCACATGGCATGGGTGCGGAGCGTCTGTGGTCGTCTCGAAAGTCGTTACCGCTATTCTAAAGATGTCGTTTACAACAACTTCCCCTGGCCTCAACTCCTGACCGACAAGCAGCGGCAATCCATCGAGGACGCGGCGCAAGCCGTATTGGATACCCGTGCCAAATACCCCAGTTCCTCCCTTGCCGACCTGTATGACCCGCTAACCATGCCACCGGAACTGGTCAAGGCGCACCACAAGCTCGATGCAGCCGTGGACGCGGCCTATTCCCAAAAGAAGTTTTCCGGCGACAGCGACCGCGTCGCCTTCCTGTTCGAACTATACCAGCAACTCACCAGCCCGCTCACCGCCCAAGCTGGCAAAATCGGTTAAAGCACCACTGCTTGAGTCCCTTCTCCCTTGAGGGAGAAGGTTAGGATGAGGGGGATATAACCAGTTGATTATATTTTCCTCACCCCAACCCTCTCGGCAACTGTAGGACGGTGGAGCGTGTAAGATGCTTGGGCGCGTCGTAACCCAACAATCGGGGGTTCGGTCGGCGGTCGATGTTGGGTTACGGCGTACGGACAATCCGGTGGCAAGCATAGCGACATTCGAAATGTGCGCCTAACCCAACCTACACTACTGAAACTGGGAGCAGATTGGAAAACAAAAACCTGTTACAATCTAGCTAAATAATTAGCTAAGATGTAACTCATGAAACAAACCATCAACATCCACGAAGCCAAGACCCGGCTTTCCCAATTGCTACAGCAGGTAGAAGCAGGGGATGAAATTATTATCTCACGGGCCAATAAACCTATTGCACGGCTGGTTGCCTACCAGGAGAAGCCACAACAACGCCGCTTGGGAGAGGCAAAAAACATGGTGGAAATAATGCCGGATTTCGATGAATTACCGGAAGGTTTTATGGAACATTTTGAATGAAGGTTTTACTCGATACCTGTGCCTTTATCTGGTTGGTTACCGATGATCCGAAATTATCGGAACTAGCCAAAGAAATTTTCCTGGATGAAAACAATGAAATATTGCTTAGCGCGGTTACCGGGTTTGAAATTGCCATTAAATATAGTTTAGGTAAATTACAGCTGACCGAACCGCCCAAAGAATTCGTGCCCCACCGCATGTATGCCAATGCCTTAACCGAATTACCGATAACTATGAACCACGCGCTAGCATTACAAAATCTGCCCTTGCACCATAAAGACCCTTTTGATCGTTTACTTGTAGCCCAGGCGATGGTTAACCAAATACCCCTGCTAAGCGCCGATCAACAGCTTTCTGCTTATTAT
>NZ_JBKKBJ010000029.1:0-10760 GCF_046714055.1 Methyloglobulus sp.
AGTTGTTTGCGCTCTTCTTCCTGTTTACGGCGTTGGTTAAGTTCGCGATCCCTTTCTGCTTGTTCAAGCCGGGCTTTTTGGGCTTGCTCTTTAGCCTCATCAACGGCCGCTGTCTTATTGTGATGCTGTTGTTTGGCTTGTTTGTGTTTTTCCGATTTGACGGTTCTTGCCTGTCCTGTGCTGACCAGGCCGGATTTTAGCAATTGTTCCTGCAATGACAGTTTAGCCATAAACCCTACTCCACAGTCACCGATTTCGCCAGATTTCTGGGTTGGTCGACATCCGTTCCTTTCAGCACGGCGACATGATAAGACAACAGCTGCAAAGGTATGGTGTAAACGATAGGTGAAATCTCATTATCGACCTGTGGAATTTTTAATATTTGGACATTACTCTCTGTAACCGCTGACAAAGTCTCATCCATAAACACAATCAATTGACCGCCGCGTGCGCTGACTTCCTGCATATTGGATTTCAGTTTTTCCAGCAAGCTGTTATTCGGTGCCACGGTAATGACCGGCATGTCGGCATCAATCAACGCCAATGGCCCGTGCTTCAGTTCACCTGCAGGATAGGCTTCGGCATGAATGTAGGAGATTTCTTTAAGCTTTAATGCGCCCTCCATCGCTATAGGGTAATGTGTACCCCTGCCGAGAAATAAGCTGTGTTGTTTTTCTGCGAATTGCTCCGATAAGGCTTTAATTTGATCATCGAGCCGTAATACTTTTTCGATTTTGCCGGGCAACGTGAACAATTCCGAAGTCAACTTGGTTTCCATCGCCTCGCCTAATTGGAACCTTCTGCCCACCGCAATAACCAGTAACATCAAGGTAACCAACTGGGTCGTGAACGCCTTCGTTGAAGCGACACCAATTTCCGGCCCTGCGCGGGTCATCAGCACCAGGTCGGATTCCCTGACCAGCGAACTTTCCGGCACATTGCAAATGGCTAAAGAATGCTTGGCACCCAACTTTTTGGCTTCCAGCAATGCGGCCAAGGTGTCTGCGGTTTCACCCGATTGGGAAATTGTGACGACCAAGGTATCCGGTGCCAATACTGGATTTCGGTAACGGAATTCACTGGCGACCTCAATACTGCAAGGAACCCGCGCGAGTTCTTCGAGCCAGTACCGGGCAACTAACCCAGCATGGTAACTGGTGCCGCAAGCCAGTATCAGTATGGCTTTGGTGTTATCAAAAATGGCTGAGGCATTATGCCCAAATGAATTTTCCTGTAAGCGGTTATTGATGAAACGGCCTTCCAAGGTCTGTGAAATGGCAAAGGGCTGTTCATAAATTTCCTTCAACATGTAGTGGCGGTACTCGCCTTTTTCCGCCGCTTCCGCAGTCAGTTGGCTTTCCTTGATCGGCCTGCTGACTAGGTTGTCGCCCTTATCATAGATAACCAGATTATCGATACCGATTATCGCAATATCCCCGTCTTCAAGGAAAATAAAACGCTGGGTAACCGGCAGTAAAGCGGCAACATCGGAAGCAATGAAATATTCGCCAATACCGACACCAATCACCAAAGGACTGCCTTTTCTACAGGCAATCAAGGTATCGGGTTGATCCGTACACATGATGCCTAAAGCATAAGCACCTTCCAACTTTGTTAATGATTGTTTTACGGCCTTGACAAAATCACCTGATGTCTCAAGTGCGTCGAATATTTGGTGTACGATGACTTCGGTATCCGTTTGCGAGGTAAATTCATAGCCATCTTTCTGTTGTTGGCTTTTTAGCTGTTCGTGATTCTCAATGATGCCATTGTGTACAACAGTCACCCTGTGGCGGCAGATATGAGGATGTGCATTCGCCGTGCTGGGTTTTCCGTGCGTCGCCCAACGGGTATGGGCAATACCGATAGTCCCTGATATGGGGTCGGCTTCCAGCATGGCCTCCAGACCTTTGACTTTGCCCAACACCCGTTTCCGGTAAATCTCGTTGTTATGGATGACTGCCAAGCCTGCTGAGTCATAACCCCGGTATTCGAGCCGCTTAAGGCCTTCCAACAAAATAGGGACAACATTTCTTTGCGCTACGCCACCGACGATTCCACACATATTATTTTTCCTGTTAGCTTTCTTTTTTTTCTGGACGTTGCCATCCTGAAATCGAAACCTGTTTCACTCGGCTCAAGGTTAACTGATTTTCAGGGCTGTCTTTTGTAATGGTCGAACCTGCGCCAATGGTAGCATTTTTGCCAACCGTAACTGGGGCAACCAATTGCGTGTCCGAGCCGATGAACGCGCCATCTTCAATGATCGTCCTGAATTTGTTGACCCCGTCGTAGTTACAGGTGATCGTCCCGGCACCAATATTGACGCTGCTCCCCACGGTGGTGTCCCCAATATAACTTAAGTGGTTGATCTTACTTTTTTCTGCGACATGTGATTTTTTTATTTCCACAAAGTTGCCGATGTGGACATTATTTGCTAAAACTGTCTCAGGCCGTAATCTGGCATAAGGCCCGATCCGGCTGCCTTCGCCAATGACCGCATCCTCAATGACGCAATTGTCGAGAATTTCTACATGATCGCCTATGACAGAATTTTTAATCCGGGTATTCGCGCCTATGGTCACATTACTCCCTATTTTATTGGTTCCCTCTAAGATAACGTTGATGTCTATCTCTATGTCCTGTCCTAGCGATTCAAGGGAACCCCTTAAATCAAACCGTGATGGATCGCGCAAGGTAACGCCTTGCTCCATCAAATTAACTGCTTGTTCCTGCTGGTAGACCCGCTCCAGATGGCTTAGTTGCATGCGGTTATTGACACCCATGACTTCATCTTCAGAGCCCGGCTGATTGGTGATAACTTTGATTTTTTCGCAGACGGCCATTTCGATGACATCAGTCAAATAATATTCACCCTGGGCATTATTATTCTCGAGCCGACCCAACCATGATTTTAATTTGTCGCCTTTCACCGCCATGATGCCGGTATTGACTTCCTTGATTAGCTTTTCGTCATTGGATGCATCTTTTTCTTCGACAATTTTTAATACCTGTCCAGAGGAATTCCTCACTATCCTGCCATAGCCTTTAGGATCGGTAAGATTAACCGTGAGCAATGCTAGCGACTTGTCGCCTACGTTTGCCAACAGCGCCTTTACTGTTGACAACTTGAGTAAGGGGACATCCCCATACAGTATAAGTACGGTATCCGTATCGGCTATTTGGCCGGTAACCTGTTGTACAGCATGACCTGTGCCTAACTGTTGTTTTTGCTCTATCCAACTGGCACCCAAATGTTTTAGGCTTTCCCTAACCAGTTCAGCGCCATGCCCATAAACAATCTTGATTTGGTTATTTGCCAATTGGTTGCTCATGCTATAGACATGCTCTAATAAAGGCCAGTCGGCAATTTTATGCATAATTTTGGGAATTTCTGAGCGCATGCGTGTGCCTTTGCCCGCAGCCAGAATGATGGTGGTAATATTCATTGATCCCCCTAAACTAAAAAGCCCGACAACGAATCCAGTAGCTATCAGGCTTATACGTGGATTTTTGGAACAGCGCCTCAGGTGGATTGTTTAGCCACCGCGCTTTCTGAGCCGGTCTAACGTCCTTAATTGCATAATCGCTTCCGCCAGTTGCGCCTGGGCGGTTGCGTAATCAATCTTGCCAGATTTGTCAGCCAAGGCTTCCTCAGCTTTTGCTTTCGCTTCGATGGCGGCGGCTTCATCTATGTCTTTGGCCCTGATAGCCGTGTCTGCCAGCACAGTGACTAAATGCGGCTGTACTTCCAGCATTCCACCGGAGACATAGAATGGGTAGCTTTCAGTATCACTGACTTTTACGCGAACTTCACCTGGCTTTAAACGGGTTATGAACGGCGCGTGTCGAGGTGAAATACCCACTTCGCCTAATTCGGCAGGGGCAAACACCATTTCTGCCATTCCGGAAAATATCTCCTGCTCTGCACTAACGATGTCTACATGTACGGTCATAACGATAATACTCTTTGATGAAAGCTTAACTATACATTCTTGGCTAATTTCATGTTTTTCGCTTTTTCCAGCGCTTCATCTATCGTGCCAACCATATAAAACGCCTGTTCGGGGATGGCATCATATTCCCCGTCAATAATGCCCTTAAACCCTGCTATCGTATCTTTCAGGGAAACATACTTACCTGGGGAACCGGTAAAAACTTCGGCAACAAAAAACGGTTGCGACAAGAATCGCTGCATTTTACGCGCCCTGACTACAATCAACTTGTCGTCTTCGGAAAGTTCATCCATACCCAGAATGGCAATAATATCGCGCAGCTCTTTATAGCGTTGCAAGATGCCTTGCACTTTACGGGCGACATCATAATGCTCTTGTCCGATGACCAGCGGATCAAGCTGGCGGCTTGTTGAGTCCAAAGGATCAATCGCAGGATAAATTCCCAGCTCGGCGATTTGACGGGACAACACCACCGTCGCATCCAAATGGGCGAATGTGGTTGCCGGAGAAGGGTCGGTCAGGTCGTCCGCTGGTACGTAAACCGCCTGGATTGAGGTGATAGAACCAGTCTTGGTTGAGGTAATACGTTCTTGCAGCACTCCCATTTCTTCCGCCAGTGTCGGCTGATAACCCACCGCAGATGGCATACGGCCCAATAACGCAGACACTTCTGTTCCTGCCAGCGTGTAACGGTAGATATTGTCAACAAAAAACAAAACGTCACGGCCTTCATCACGGAAATATTCCGCCATGGTCAAACCAGTCAAGGCCACACGCAGCCTGTTTCCAGGCGGTTCGTTCATCTGTCCGTAAACCAGGGATACCTTGTCGATAACGTTGGAGTCCGTCATTTCGTGGTAGAAATCATTCCCTTCACGAGTCCTTTCACCGACACCCGCAAATACGGAATAACCGCTATGTTCGATAGCGATATTACGGATAAGCTCCATCATGTTAACGGTTTTGCCTACACCAGCGCCACCGAACAAGCCTACTTTGCCACCTTTGGTAAAGGGGCAAACCAAGTCTATGACTTTAATCCCGGTTTCCAACAATTCATTAGCTGCCGCTTGTTCCGCATAAGTAGGCGCTTCCCGGTGTATGCCCCATTTTACTTTTTCACCAATAGGGCCTTTTTCGTCGATCGGTAGCCCCAGCACGTTCATAATACGGCCTAATGTTTCCTGGCCTACAGGCACGGAAATAGGCGCGTTCGTGTTTGTCACTGAAAGACCTCGTTTTAAACCGTCCGTGCTCCCCATAGCAATGGTTCTTGCCACACCATCACCGAGCTGTTGCTGGACTTCCAGCACCAAATCTTTGCCTACTACGTTTAACGCATCATAAACCTTAGGCATGTCTTCGCGGGAAAATTCCACGTCGACAACCGCGCCTATGATCTGAACGATTTTACCCGAACTCATTGAGTTGTCCCCTTAATTAATAATTCGCTTTTTCATACGCTTAAACCGCTGCAGCACCGGCAACAATCTCTGAAATTTCTTGAGTAATTGCGGCTTGCCGTGCTTTGTTATAAATTAGTTGCAATTCTTTAATAAGACTTCCGGCATTATCCGAAGCGCTCTTCATCGCCACCATCCGCGCAGCCTGCTCACAAGCATTATTCTCCACCAACCCTTGGTAGACGATAGATTCTATGTATCTGGTCAGCAAATGGTCGAGAACTTCTTTGGCATCGGGCTCGTAAATGTAATCCCAGTGTCCACCCAAGGTTTCTTCGATTTGATCGGCAACAACAGGTAACAATCTAGTAATGGAAGGCCGCTGCGTCATGGTATTGACGAATTCGTTGTTAACTACATACAGCTCGTCTATACGCCCTTCGCCATAAGTATCCAGCATGATTTTGATAATGCCGACAATATCTTTAAGGTGCGGCGTATCGCCCAGTTTGGTGACTTGCCCAACCAAATTTGTTTTCAGGTTACTAAAGAAACCGGAAGCTTTTGTGCCTATCGCGCAAACATCAATCTCGATACCGGCCTTATCCCATTCTGTGAGATGGGCCAGGGTTTTTCTGAACAGGTTTGCATTCAGCCCACCGCACAATCCCCTGTCCGAACTGACCACAATGATCCCCACGCGCTTGACTTCGCGCTGAATGAGAAAACTGTGCTTATATTCAGGATTGGCGTGTGCCAGATGTTTGATAATCTGGCCAATCTTTATTGAATATGGCCGCGTTGCTTGCATCCTGTCCTTGGTTTTGCGCATTTTACTGGCCGCAACCATTTCCATCGCACGCGTGATCTTTTGCGTATTTTTAATACTGCCGATCTTAGTCCGTATTTCTTTACCAACAGCCATCAGAAGACCTTTTTACCAACTGTGCGTTTGAATGAATGTTTCAACAGCCTTCTTCATGCCTTGTCTTATTTCATCGGAATAATCGCCGGCCTTATTGATGGTGTCCATCAAGGTAAAATGTTCCGATTTCATATACGTATGTAATGCCGCTTCAAAAGCGAGGACTTTGTTAACTTCCACAGTATCCAGAAAACCCTCATTAGCGGCAAACAGCGACATCGCCATCTGGGCAACAGACATAGGAGAGTACTGGTTTTGCTTCATCAATTCAGTCACCCGTTGACCACGCTCTATCTGTTTTCGTGTGCTTTCATCCAAGTCCGAAGCAAATTGCGCGAACGCAGCTAACTCACGGTATTGCGCCAAATCCAAACGGGTTCCACCGCCCAGTTTCTTGATAATCTTGGTTTGTGCAGCGCCACCGACACGGGAAACCGATAAACCGGCGTTCACAGCAGGCCTTATGCCAGAATTAAATAAATTAGTTTCCAGGAAGATCTGTCCGTCGGTAATGGAGATGACGTTGGTGGGTACGAAAGCTGTCACGTCGCCACTTTGGGTTTCGATGATTGGTAATGCTGTGAGCGATCCGGTCTTGCCCTTCACTTTTCCCCCGGTCAGTTTTTCGACTTCGGCGGCATTAATGCGAGAGGCCCGCTCCAGCAAACGGGAGTGCAGATAAAATACGTCGCCTGGATACGCTTCGCGGCCTGGCGGACGGCGGAGCAATAACGATACCTGGCGGTAAGCCCAGGCTTGCTTGGTCAAATCATCATAAATAATGAGTGCATCTTCACCACGATCCCTGAAGAATTCGCCCATCGAGCAACCTGTATAAGGTGCGATAAACTGCAAAGCGGCCGATTCAGAAGCAGAAGCCACGACAACAATCGTGTGTTCCATGGCGCCATGTTCTTCCAGTTTGCGGACTACATTGGCAATGGATGAACGTTTTTGCCCAATCGCCACATAGATACATTTTATGCCTGTACCTTTCTGGTTAATGATGGCATCGACGGCGATAGCCGTTTTCCCAGTTTGGCGGTCGCCGATAATCAATTCGCGCTGGCCTCGGCCTATTGGAATCATCGCATCAATAGATTTCAACCCTATCTGCACCGGCTGGTCTACCGATTGCCGGGCAATTACCCCTGGGGCAATTTTTTCGATGGGCGAAGTTTCCGTGGTATCAATAGCGCCTTTGCCGTCTATGGGGTTACCCAAGGCATCAACAACCCGTCCTAATAAAGCCCGTCCAATAGGGACTTCCAGAATTTTTCCCGTACACTTGACGGTATCGCCTTCTGAGATGTGCTGATAAGCGCCCAATATGACCGCGCCCACGGAATCCCTTTCAAGGTTGAGCGCCATGCCAAAGGCGTTACCTGGGAATTCCAGCATTTCGCCTTGCATCGCCTCAGACAGGCCATGAATTCTCACAATACCATCGGTCACACTGACGACAGTGCCTTCCGTGTGGGATTCTGCGCTCAGATCGAAGTTTTCGATCTTCTTTTTTATCAGGTCACTGATTTCAGATGGATTTAATTGCATGTTCTATTTCTCACTCTCACTGTAGAGCCTTTCGCAAGTTTTGGAGTTGGCCTCTAATGGAACCATCAATAACCCGGTCGCCTGCGCGTACCAGGACACCGCCTATCAATGATTTATCCAGGGTCACATTCATGTGAACTTTTTTGCTTAATGCTTTTTCCAAAGTGGCGGCAAATTTCTGTTGCGCCTCTTTGGTAAAAGCGAAAGCGGTCAATACTTCGACCTCAATATAACCTTCATCTTCTGCCCTAAGTTCTTCAAACTGTTTGGCGATGTCTGGCAATAATGCCAACCTATTATTTTGCAACAACAGTTTCAGAAAATTGGCGCCTTCTTTGTCGATGTGTCCGTGACAAACGTCGAGTACCATTTCTGTAAGCCTACCTTTCTTGACCTTTGGATTATTGACCAGGGCTGACATTTCTTTGCTGTCCATAACCGCCGACATGAAAGCCAAGTTTTCCGACCACTTTGCAGTGGCGGCAGTTTCTTTAGCCCGCTTGAATACCGCCGAAGCATAAGGCCTAGCTAATGTTGCCAATTCGCTCATTATCTGGCCTTATAGCCTGTTGGAGATTTTTTCTACAATCTCTTGGTGTTTGGCTTTGTCGATTTCTGCGGCCAAAATTTGCTCGGCCGCACTGACGGCCAATGCGGCCACTTCCTTACGCAAAGTGTCCTTGCTTTGCTGGATTTCCTGATCGATTTGCGCTTTAGCCGCAATAATTAGGCGATCCCCTTCTTTTTTGGCCGTGCTTTTTGACTCTTCAACAATCTCGTTAGCTTGCCTTTGCGCCAGGCTTACAATTTCAGATGATTGGTCTTTAGCGGTTTTTAAAACACCTATGGCTTTTTTCTCAGCCAAGAGCATTTCTTCCTGGCCTTTTTCAGCCGCAGCCAAACCGTCGGCAATTTTCTTTTTACGTTCTTCTAAGGAGTTAAATAATGGCGGCCAGATGTACTTCATGGTAAACCATACCAGAAGTGCAAAGGTGATTATTTGACCAATCAGAGTAGCATTGATACTCACGATGTGTTCCTCTTGTGAATGTTATATTAAGCTGGTGGTTAACCCGCTGCCGCAGCTTGCACAGCTGACAAGAATGGATTGGCAAACGTAAAGAACAGGGCCAAGCCGACACCGATCATGGTCACCGCATCCAGCAAACCCGCAACAACGAACATTTTCACCTGCAACATAGGCACCATTTCAGGTTGGCGAGCGGCACCTTCCAGGAATTTTCCGCCTAACAGACCAAAGCCTATAGCAGTTCCCAAAGCACCCATGCCTAAAACCAGACCAACTGCAATCGCAGTCATACCTTGTACATCGGCTATTAATTTAGCAATTTCCATGACAACTCCAAAACGTAGTGTAAAAAATAAAAAAGTACAAAATTATTTAGTGGTATTCGTGCGCCATACTCAGGTAAACGATGGTCAATACCATGAATATAAAGGCTTGAAGAGTGATAATTAAGATATGAAAGATAGCCCAGGGGAAACTTAACACAGGCTGAAGATAACACGGCAGCAAGGCAATCAACATGAAAATCAATTCACCCGCATAAAGGTTACCGAATAGCCGCAGCGCGAGTGAAATCGGTTTCGCCAGATATTCGACAAAATTAAGTATAATGTTAAAAGGTATTGCCAACCAATGATTAAAAGGATGCAGCAACAATTCCTTGGAAAAGCGCCATACGCCTTTAATTTTTAGGTTGTAGAAAATAATGAGACAAAATACTGATAGGGATAAGGCAAAAGTCGCGTTCAAATCTGTGCTCGGGACAACCCGCAAATACGGGATTCCCATAACCGAACCCACGGAAGGCAATATGTCCACGGGAAACAAATCCATGAAATTAAACAGGAAGACCCAACAAAATATTGTCAGCGCGAGCGGGGCAATCACCTTGCTATGCCCATGAAAGCTATCTTTGACTTGCCTATCGACAAATTCAACCAGCATTTCAGCGAAATTTTGCGCCAATCCAGGAACGCCTGGACTTGCGCTTTCTGCCGCCTTCTTAAAAAACCAGACAAACAGCGAACCTAAAACCGCCGAAAAAAACAGGGTATCCAAGTGTAAAGTCCAGAAGCCCTCACCTACGCTAAGCGGGGTTAAATGGTGAATAATATAACCGGTTGCACCTTCGGCGACGTGAGCTTCGGTTGCCATTGATCCTCTCAAAAATATTCAGCGCAGCCTGATTAAATTCACTGCATCTTAATTAAATTCAACGCAGCCCTATAATTTCAACGTATTAAGAGCGCAAACCAAAAAACCGATAAGGCAGCAATATATCCTGCCAACAGCGGTAAAATTTCGATGCTTGGGATTTGAAATATCAAAATGAACAGCGCCACTGTTAACAACAACTTCACTGATTCACCCACGTAGAAAGACCTTAAAATCTTTCTGGCTTCTTGCTCCGCAGATCCAGATACCCGCAATGCAAAATACAAATTTGGAATGAAGGCCGCCAACCCACCTAATGTTGATGAAAGGGCTTTTTGCCATCCACCAACAACAAAGCCGAAGCTTACTACCATAATTATCAAAACTTGATAACCCAGTATTTTAGCGACAGTAGTCGAACCGCTAGCTGTCACGTAACTCTCCAAACACTTAAGTCGACGAATTATATCTGTCAGGATGCACTAAATCAAGGTAGATAAATAACAACCAGACCCGGTGATTGATTTAGCTCTTAGCTATTGCCGTTTATCTGAATTAAAAACTTGCCGGAAGTTTTTGGCCTTATCCAAACTAATATGAGAGTATTTACCTAAAGATAGATAATGTTTTTTCTTGATAAGCCCGGAATACATGGGGTTGCGTTAGGTAAAACCAAAGCTTGATGGTTGCATTGAACAGGCCTTCGCAATGGGCGACCACTTTGGTGCGCCGTGTCATCC
>NZ_JBKKBJ010000030.1:0-9240 GCF_046714055.1 Methyloglobulus sp.
GCCCGGGAATGGCAAGGCCTGGGCGGCGCGATGGCCAAGGCACCGATGGCGTTGGAGCCGGTGGGCAGGGACCCCACCGGCCGGGGGGGAAAGGCAGCAACAGGGGCCTGTTGGTTGACGGACGGGGCGTGCCCTTGTCGATTGTGCCCAATGGGGCGAACACCCATGATGCCAAGCCGCTCGCCGCCACCCTGGACGGCATTGCCGTCGGGCGTCCCGGCGAAGGTTCGCCCCAGCAGGGCCCCTGCCTGGATGCCGGTCAGGTGGGCGGACCGGCTAGGCGCGAGGTCGGGGAAAGGGGCTATATCCCCCGTGTCAGGCCGCGCGGCGAAGAGATTGCGGAAATGGACAAGAACCCTGACTTTAAGGCAAGGCGCTGGGTGGTTGAGGTTTGCCACTCCTGGTTTGACCGGTCCAGGAAACTCTTGGTGCGCCATGAAAAAATGGGTCGGAGCCATCTCGGCTGGCTTATGCTGGCCGCTTCGGCCATCGTTTTACGGAAAAATAAAAGGTCAGGGGAATATTATTTATGGATAAGTTCTAAGAATTATCAATGGGTTGTACAACTATAATTAATCACCCAAAGAGTGAGAGCATTGTAGGGGCAGGCCTTGTGCCTGCCCTGGCAACCCAGTGGTTATCCGGGCAACCAAAAGGGATTGCCCATACGGTGGAAACATCAAATCTAACTGATTTTTTTAGGTTTAAGGATTATGCCAGCAAATTAACGAGTATGCGTTCGTAGATAGAAGACAGTACTTCAAGATCTTTCAAGTCGATATGTTCGTTGATTTTATGGATGCTTTCGTTAAGCGGGCCCAGCTCGATGACTTGCGCTCCTGTGGGCGCTATAAAGCGTCCATCCGAGGTGCCGCCGCCCGTATCGTCTTTGGGTTCATAGCCAGTGACTGTCTTGATGGCGGCATGGGCGGCATCGATCAGTTCACCGCCGGTAGTCAAAAACGGATTTCCAGATAATCGCCATTGGACGTCGTATTTTAATCCGTGTTTACCCAGAATGGCGTGGGTGCGTTGCTTGATGATGTGTTCATCCAGTTCTGTGGAAAAGCGCAGGTTAAATTGCACCTCCACGTTGCCGGGGATAATATTTTCCGCGCCAGTCCCGGCATGAATGTTGGAAACCTGGAAACTGGTCGGCGGGAAATTGTGATTGCCATGATCCCAAACTTCTTCGGTCAATTCTTTTAAAGCAGGTGCAAAGGCGTGGATCGGATTTTCTGCCAGTTCGGGGTAAGCGACATGGCCTTGAATGCCGTGGACTGTCAGTTTGGCGCATAAAGAACCGCGTCGCCCTACACGAATGACATCGCCGATTTTTTTGTCACTGGATGGTTCGCCCACCAAACACCAGTCGATTTTTTCGTGTCGCGACTCTAATACTTCCACGACTTTGACAACGCCATTCGTGGCAATGCCTTCTTCATCGCTGGTCATCATCACGGCAATGGAGCCTCTATGATCGGGGTGCTTGCCAATAAAGCGTTCGACTGCGGCAATGAATGCCGCAATGCCGCCTTTCATATCGGCAGCGCCACGACCATACAGCTTGCCATTACGCAGGGTAGGTTCAAAGGGCGGCGAAAGCCACGCATCCAGAGGGTCGGTGGGTACAACATCAGTATGCCCCAAGAATACGAACAGCGGTTTAGCTACACCTCTTCTAAGCCAAAGGTTTTGGGTGTCGGCGAAGTTAAGGCGTTCTTCTGTAAACCCTAATGGTCGTAGCCGCCCTGCCAACACATCCTGGCAACCTTCATCCTTGGGCGTGACCGAGGGACGGCGGATAAGGTCTTTAAGGAGTTCCAGGGTCGTGCTCATAGCAGCTTTGCTTGGTAGACGGTCAGTTTAAAACCGATCAAAAGTTCGCTGCCGGTATTTAAAATCGGGCGTTTAATCAGGGTGGGGGTATCCAACATAAGTTCTATGGCTTTGGCTTCCGTGAGGCCGTCCTGTTGTTCGGCACTCAGTTGCCGCCAACTGGTGCTGCTACGATTAAGCATTGTGTCCCAGCCCAGGTTGGCAACAAAACGTTGTAGTTGTTCGGAAGTTAGTCCGTCTACCCGATAATCGTGGAATTGATAGGCGATACCGTGTTTGTCCAGCCAGTCACGCGCTTTTTTGACGGTATCGCAGTTTTTTATGCCGTAAAGCACAACCATAACTTAAAGCTGGCTGTTCAGTAATTCGTCAATGTCAGGCAGTTCTTTGTCCGCCTTGCAACGGATTTTATACAGATCGACGAACTCCATAAAGGCTTGTTGAAGGTCTTCGAGAATCTCTTCTTCATTGTCCCGCTCATCTTCGGGGACATCGTCCGATTCCAAATATTCTTGTTGCAGGGCGATTTCGCTGTTAAGGGCGAGGGTCGCGTAGATGATGGCATTGTTGCTTAGGTTTTGGTTCATGGGATATACATAGTTAATGTTAAAGGTATTCAGTGATGTTTGTGACCGAATTGGATATGAAGTGAGAGGGTTGGCATTATTTTTAAATTTTGCTTTCAATAAGGCCGTGCTATGTCGCCTTTATGGCTAAGATCAACACCAAATCCTTACTTTAACTAGTTGTATAAGGGTTCATAGAATTGCGGATAGGCACTAATAACCGTACTAACGTTGCTATGGGGCATTAGCAATTTTTTTAAAAGGGACAACAGTAGATTGTGAATGATTCGCATAGGTTTCCCAGTCAGGGGTATATTCCTCGGCTTGATTACCCCATACGAACCAATCTTTTCTTGGGCCGCGGGCAAATAGCTCAATGCGAGGCCCGGAACTGCATGCTTCTATCAGATCATATTGCTCATCAGGCTTTCGGCTATGCTCCCGTTTTCTTGTAGAAATAATGTTTTCTTGGCTTCGTCCAGGCTGTAAAGTCCGTGCATTCTTACCTCGAACACCAAACAGGATCATTTCTGTAACGTTTCTAAAGTAGAAGCCAACACCTCTTCGATCAGGGCCACCGTCTTTACGGATCTTATACCAGATGATATTGGTTTTATAAGTAAACCCCCAATGCTCCATAACTTGCATACCTTCGGCTAGCAATGCGTTTGGAACCCACAAATAGAGGTGGGCTGTATCTGCGACTATCGCTTCGACAGGCAAGTCTTTTATTTCTTGAAGTGACATTGTCGGGTAACGCTGCAATCTTTTATGTTCAGGCGCCATTTTCCCCGTCCTATTTTGAAATTGCCAAGGCGGGTCAGCCAGAACGGTAGCAAATTTTTTTTTATCGACGGCTCTCAGAAGATCATCTGATGCTTTCATATTTACTCGTCCTCAACATACAGTTTTTTAGATATGCCGATAATTAACAATGGGCAACCTGCGCCACCGCCTCCTTCTATACGCGGCAGAAGCTTGCTCATGTGGGTAGTTGATGCGCCATAGGATGCACCTCGACCTAATTCTTTGAATATATTTTGCAGTTCATCGCAACGAGTAATAATAACGCCGACGCTTATCGCCCTAAGCTCAAAAAGAAGACGAAAGTTGTTTAAATCTCGGTCGAAAAATGGATCCTTGTTATTCCACTCGATTTCAAGGGCAACTCTATTTTTAAAACAATCAACTTTATGAGTTGGTGCGTCCATTATATGCTCATCTACTACGACTTTTGTGCTAAATTCCTTTTCTTCCCAAGCAAGTTTATAGAGATATGAGTCAATAAATTCAGATAGTTTGGATTTCCTGCCACCTGGACTAGTTATCCAGCTTTTGTATAGACGAAACTCTGTCAATACTCCAATAATATCCTTCAATTCTGTGGGAAAATCCTCTTTCAGTATTGCACATGCGTGTTTCCATTCATGCAATTCGTAATTTTCGCGAATAAACTCAGGGAGTAATTCAATACTCATATATCCCCACATCCCATTATTTGTATAATTAATCCCGCAGCAGCTCATTAATCCCCGTTTTGCTGCGCGTCCGTTCATCGACCTGCTTGATAATCACTGCACAATACAGGCTGTATTTGCCGTCTGAAGAAGGCAGGTTGCCGGAATACGGCCAAAGCTGACTTCGCGTGTCTGCCGATTGAAGATTTTGGTGCTTTGGCCGATGTAAACACCATTGTAATAACGCAGCCATCTTCAACGACAACACCTTCAACGATTTCCGAACGTGCGCCGATAAAGCCGATAAAGCAATTGTCGGCATCGCCTAAAGCGCCTACTGTTGGTGCCCTTCCTGCTTCCATCCAGTTGCGCGACGCGTTCTTCTACGTCGAATAATCCAGGTTGGCGGGGCTGTTTCATCGGCTGAATGTCTCTGGCGGGGTTACGTTGTTGTCTCATTTATTTACTATCTCGGTGCGAATAAAACTCGGGGAGGATAGTGGAATTTTTTTAGAGATGCCCTTAAGTAATCACATCCGGCTCAGCCCTGCCTGTCCGTATTTTCACTTCGCAAAGCTGCTCAGCCAGAGAGATCAAGTCTGCTAGGGCAATTTGTGCATCCTGCATATGCTTGGTGGCATCAGGCTCAAATCGTTCCAGGTAGATTCTTAACGTCGCGCCAACCGTACCTGTTCCTGACAAACGGAATACAATCCGCGAGCCGTTGGCAAAACCAATGCGAATACCCTGGTTGCTACTGACACTGCCATCAACAGGATCGGTATAACTGAATTCATCGGCAAACTTAACCTCATAATCACCAAAGGCCTGTCCCGGTAGTGTAGGTAGTTGGCTACGCAAATGCACGACAATGTCATTGGCAATAGTTGAATCGACCGCTTCATAATCATGGCGGCTATAAATATCCCGACCAAAGGTTTGCCAATGCTCGTGGACGATTTCCGCAACGGATTGGCGTTTTCTGGCGATCAAATTCAACCAGAACAGCACCGCCCAAACACCGTCTTTCTCACGTACATGGTCGGAACCGGTACCAAAACTCTCCTCACCACATAAGGTGATCTTGCCCGCATCCAGCAGATTACCGAAAAATTTCCAACCAGTCGGGGTTTCGTAACAGGAAATGTTGTATTTAGCGGCGACGCGATCTACCGCCTGACTGGTCGGCATGGAACGGGCAACACCCGCCAAACCTTTACTGTAAGCCGGAATCAAATGTGCATTCGCCGCCATAATTGCCAGACTGTCGCTAGGAGTCACAAAGATTTGGCGACCTGTGATCATGTTACGGTCGCCATCACCATCCGAAGCGGCGCCAAAAGTCGGCGCCGAATCACTGAACATGGTTTCCGCAAGCTCGTGGGCATGGGCAAGGTTTGGATCGGGGTGGTGTCCGCCAAAATCCTCCAATGGCTCGGCGTTGATGACTGAATTTGGACTGGCTCCCAACAAATCAATAAATATCCGTTTCGCATAAGGCCCGGTGATCGCGTACATGGCATCGAAAAGCAGGGTGATATAAGCGCTGCCAATACTTTGTTTAAGCAAGGCAAAATCAAACAGGGATTGCATCAATTCTGCATAATCGGTAACGGGGTCAATAATGGTGATGGTAAATCCATCCAGTTGCTGCGTACCCATCCGGTCTAAATCAACATCCTCCATGATAGCAGTTTTATAATTATCAATGACTTGGCTACGCTTAAAAAAAGCATCGGTATACTTTTCGGGGGCAGGCCCACCGTTGCTGACATTGTATTTGATGCCAAAATCTTCGTCAGGGCCACCAGGATTATGGCTGGCAGATAAAACCAAACCGCCAAAAGCGCTATACTTCCTGATAATGTGCGAAGCTGCCGGAGTTGATAATAAGCCCCCCTGCCCTATAATTAGCTCACCAAAGCCGTTGGCAGCGGCAATTTTAATGATACTTTGGATGGCGGTTCGGTTAAAATAGCGGCCATCACCGCCCAATACCAATGTTTGGCCAGCAAAGTCCTCCAAAGAATCAAAAATTGCTTGGACAAAGTTTTCCAGATAACCGGGTTGTTGAAAAACTTTAACTTTTTTACGCAATCCAGAGGTTCCTGGATTTTGGTCGCTAAAAGGCTGGGTGGCAATGGTTTCGACTTGCATGTATTGATCCTGTGCGATGACTAAACTGTTTGGCTAAAGTACACTAAATTTCTAATCTCGTGTAGACCTTACGATATGTTACGGATTTATTTATTACTGATTTGCAGTTTTTACGCTTTAAACGCTTTTGCTTATGACAATATTTGGCTGCTGATAGATACGAGGGCGCTCAAAATTGAAGTAAAAAAAGGCGAACAAACTATCGATACGATTGATGGTATCGCGATAGGCCAATCAGGCGCCGGGCAAAAAACGCATCGCGGCGACAATATTACGCCCTATGGCGAATACAGGATCGGCTGGGTAGGCCAAAGAAGCTCGTTTCATAAGTTTTTTGGCCTCAATTACCCGTCAATACAAGATGCTGACAATGGCTTCCGTCGCGGCATTATTGACCAGTTCACGTACGGCAACATTATCAATGCACACCGGTACAATCAAGTTCCCCCGCAAAACACGGCATTGGGTGGTCGAATCGGCATCCATGGACTGGGGAATGCCAGTGAAAAGATTCACAGGACGATGAACTGGACGCACGGTTGTATCGCATTAACCAATAACCAGATCGATCATTTAAGCCGGTGGGTCGATACCGGAACGCTAGTAAAAATAAAATAATACTGGAAAATATTCAAAACGGTGTTAGACTTTCAGCGGCTGTACGTTTTTTTTGTAGCAATAAACTTGGAAATAAGGAAAATAAACATGAAAAGATTAATTAAAGTGTCAATGATTGCTCTAGCGGCTAGCTTAGTGATTGGCTGTGCTACCAACTCAGATATCGAAAATTTGCAAACCCAGATTGATGGCTTGAAAACATCTGTTGCGCAGGCATCTTCTGATGCAGCCAGCGCACAAGCAGCGGCTGCTGACGCAAAAGCCTCTTCTGATCGTGCTGCTCAATATGCTCAAGATACAAACAGCAAGCTGGATAGCATGTTCAAAAAATCAATGATGAAATAGTCTCATTATTTGCTATAAGTAAAACCAAAAAAAGCCCGGTGGCCTTATAACCACCGGGCTTTTTTTATGCCCTTTTTATGACTTGACTACTCCGCCGAATAACTTAATCAAGCGCGGCAGGAACAAGCCAAGCTCTGCGGACATAATTGAAAAATCTGCGTCAAAGCGCATGTCTTCACCCTCAACTTCTATATCTTCCAATTGATCCTGGACTAAATCCAAAAACCGCAACCGTTTGATAGAAAAATTTTTGTCCAGAATAAAAGACAAACGATCAGCCCAACTCAACGCCACAAGGATGGCTTCTTTACCTGAATCCAGATGATTTTGAATTTCCGGCAACCCCAAATCCTGGCGTTTACAACGAATCGCACTCGCATCTTCTCCGGGCGAGCGCAGTTCGCATTCGTCTTCAACCACAATGTCAGTTGGAGTTTCTTGGCTGACCAGCCATTGCGTCATGATCGTAACCGGATTGTTAACGGTATTGATCGGCACGGCAGGTAGCGATCCCAGACTTTTACGCAATAAGCCCAGCAAATCCTCGGCCTTGTTAGCAGAAGCAGTATCAACCACCAACCAGCCGCCTTTAGGATCAATGTAAGCATACGTTTTCCGGGAAAATGTAAACGCTCGTGGCAACAAATCAAAAATAAGCTCCTCCTTGAGTCGTGACCGTTCTTTTTTTGATAATTGTCGTCCTTGTTGTTCTTCCGCCTCAACCACTTTTTCCTGGATCATCTCATTGACGACTGCTGGGGGCAAAACCCGTTCCTGTTTCTTGACGCATAGCATCATATAACCGTTGGTCGCATGGGCAAGCGATGTCTCCGACTTGCCCGAGGGCGCAGTCCAACCAAAACTGGATTCCTCATGAGCGCCGCAAGGGCGGAGCCGCAGGGCATCCAGCTTTTCAGCTAGTTCATCGGCATTTAAAGTAAACGGTTCTGTGAAACGAAAAAGGCTAAGATTTTTAAACCACATATGTGAAAGTATCCTAAGCAAAATGGAGCGGCATTATCACACAATGCGGCATGAGGGTGAACGGGAAATCAAGCACGAGCAAAAACCCGCATAAAACAGCCATCCAGACTGTGATAAAGTAAGCCTTATTTTTTTGAGGTGCTGATGGAACCCTTATCAACTTGGGAAAATTTATTGCTAGGTGCTCTGGCTATCCTGGTGATTTTCTGGATGAAACCCGGCATTAAGGCCGCCCTGGAGAAAAGCAAAACCGCCAAAGCCGACTGGCCTGGGCTGCTCATCCCCTTAGCGCTTGTCGCCTTGTTTGTCATGTTTCTTATCGCAATGGTCAAGCCATGATGAACGAATATGATGACTACGAGGAGACTGGCGAAGACATCAAATACTACGCGATTCGACCCAATAAAACGCAGATAAAAAAAGAAATCGCAGGGCTTTTCGCATTAGGCGAAACGATGTCGAAATTATCTGCCGCACACTTACATAGCTTGGAATTACCTGAAAACATCCGCAAGGCAGTCAGTGAAGTGGCCGACATGCCTCACACAAGTGCCCGCAAGCGCCTGCTGAAATACATCGCAGGCCAGCTCCATAAAATAGACGTAGCCCCCGTCCAAGAAAAACTCGCCCGCATACAAAACAAGAGCGCCCACGCAGTCAGGGAACACCATATTATCGAACACTGGCGCGATAAACTGATCCGCGAAGGCAACGAAGCGTTGACCGAATTGCTTGACGAACAACCCGCTGCCGAATTACTGAAAATCAGGCACATACTGCGCAATATCAAGAAAGAAGCTGAAACCGGCAAACCGCCCAAGTCAGCAAGGTTGCTGTACCGTTACCTAAAGACCTTATTCCAGTTTGAAGCCGATACCGAGTTAGAGGACGAACAGGAAGCTGGTTTTTGAGTTAAGGAAGCCCTGTAGTCAAGCTTCTGGATAGTGAGATTGGTTGTTGTTCGCCTGCGGGATGCATAACCCCGCAGGCTCTGTGAAATTTATTTCCAGTCGGTTATAACGTGTTAATTGAATTTATTGACAACGATGAGGCCACCTGACATGACCAGGTCTGGATTCTCCAGGATTTTAAATTTGTCGAATGGATTGCCTTTCACTGCGATGATATCAGCCGGTGCGCCGGGCAACAATGTTATGGTCAACTAAAACCGGACACATTCTTAGGCAGCTTTCCTATAAAAATCCCGCTCAAATTCCAGCGGGGATCGATAGGCTAGTCTTGAGTGCGCACGTCTCCCGCTATAAAAAGCCAGG
>NZ_JBKKBJ010000031.1:0-4643 GCF_046714055.1 Methyloglobulus sp.
CGGGCAAACCCATACCTTTTTGGTATTGCACTTTGTTTTTGCTCATCTCCCGCCTCCTTTGGTTTCAAGGGCTTGCACTTATGCCTTTGACTTCAAAATTGGCTGTGGGTCCTACGTAATCAGATAATCTAATAATGCGGCGATTTGTAAAGATTTTATAGGAACAAGAGATTTTTTTGCAGTTAAATTAAATAGTTACTCTGGAAAATATTTACAAAATAACTCTTAGGTGATCTTAACCGTTTAAAAAACAGGTCTTGGAAGTTATTCTGGTCAATAGAGATTAAAAGGTGTACCTGCCACCAGGACAGCGCTTTACTCTGAAACTAAATAGGACTAAAATAGTCCTAAATTACTTGGAGCAGGGCATGTTACGGTTAAGCAAACTAACTGACTACGCAACGGTCATACTAAGCCACATGGCGAAAGATAGTGTGCAAACGCATTCTGCTATGGGTGTGGCGGAGGCAACCGGAATTGCTTTGCCGACAGTCAGCAAAGTGTTAAAAATATTGGTTAATGCCAAGGTGCTGGTGTCAACACGAGGGATTAAAGGCGGTTATGCCTTGGCTAGACCACCTGAAAAAATTTCTGTGGCTGACGTTATCAGTGCCTTGGAAGGGCCGATTGCCTTGACCGAGTGCAGTATTTCCCATGAAGGTTGTGAACAGGCTTCGGGTTGTGGAATCAGTGGCAATTGGGGTTTGATTAACCAAGCCATCCAAAATGCCCTGGAGGCGATAACCCTGGCTGATATGATCAAGCCGGTTAACGTACCACGAGAAATTCTGATTCCTGTTGCCAGTTTATATCGTTGAATAAATATCATTGAAATTAAGAGTTAGTTATGTCCGCCAGTGCCAAAGAAATCAATAACCTGATAAACCAAAGTTACAAGCAAGGTTTCGTCACCGTTTTAGAAACGGAAACCTTTCCTCCAGGCTTGGATGAATCTGTTATTCATAAGTTGTCCAAGGTCAAAAATGAGCCGGAATTCATGCTGGAATACCGTCTAAAAGCGTTTCGGCACTGGCAAACCATGAAATCGCCGGAGTGGGCTTTCGTCAAGTTTGATCCAATCGATTATCAAGCTATAAGCTATTATTCTGCGCCAAAACGCAAGGAAGATGGGCCAAAAAGCCTGGATGAAATCGACCCGCAAGTATTGGAAGCCTACAAAAAACTGGGCATTCCTCTGGATGAACAGGAGCGTTTGGCCGGTGTTGCGGTGGATGCGGTGTTTGATAGCGTGTCGGTGGCGACTACGTTTAAAGGCAAGCTGAAAGAAGCGGGAGTTATTTTTTGCCCGATTTCCGAAGCCTTGCGCGACCATCCGGAATTGATCAAACAATATCTGGGTTCAGTTGTGCCGCATACTGATAATTATTTTGCGGCTTTAAATTCAGCCGTATTCACTGATGGCTCATTTGTCTATATTCCTAAAGGCGTGCGTTGTCCGATGGAGTTATCAACCTATTTCAGAATCAACGCCGCCAACACCGGGCAATTTGAAAGAACGCTGATTATTGCCGATGAAGGCAGTCATGTATCCTATCTCGAAGGCTGTACCGCGCCGATGCGTGATGAAAATCAGTTACATGCGGCGGTAGTCGAGTTGATAGCGCTGAAAGATGCGACGATTAAATACTCTACTGTGCAAAACTGGTATCCGGGTGACAAGGAGGGTAAAGGCGGTATTTATAATTTTGTAACCAAACGGGCTGATTGCCGTGGCGATAATTCCAAGGTGTCGTGGACGCAGGTGGAAACCGGTTCGGCAATTACCTGGAAATATCCCAGCTGCATTTTGACCGGAGACAACGCCGTCGGGGAATTCTATTCCGTGGCGCTGACCAATAATTATCAACAGGCCGACACCGGCACCAAGATGATCCATATCGGTAAAAATACCCGCAGTACGATTATTTCCAAAGGCATCTCGGCGGGCAAAGGGCAGAATACCTATCGCGGTTTGGTCAAGGTATTAAAAAGCGCAGAAAATGCGCGCAACTATACCCAGTGTGATTCTTTATTGGTTGGTGATAAATGTGGCGCGCATACTTTTCCTTATGTGGAAGTCAGGCAGCCTTCGGCTCAAGTCGAACATGAGGCGACTACATCTAAGATCAGCGAAGACCAATTGTTTTTCTGCCAGCAACGCGGAATATCAGCAGAAGATGCCGTGTCGATGATAGTCAACGGCTTCTGTAAAGCAGTGTTCAAGGAACTTCCGATGGAGTTTGCGGTAGAGGCGCAGGCGTTGTTGGGGTTGAGTTTGGAAGGTTCAGTGGGTTAGTAGTCTGGCAATGATGACTAAATACGAAATGATTATTTACTGGAGTGAAGAAGACCAAGCTTACATTGCCGAAGTGCCAGAATTAGCAGGTTGTATGGCGGATGGTTCGAGTTATCAAGAAGCGGTTGTTAATGCGAAACAAGCTATTGACGAATGGATGAAAACGGCTAGGGAACTTGGGCGACGCATTCCAAAACCTAAAGCAAGTGCTAGAAAAGCCATTGCAATAACAACAGAAAAATTGGGTAGTTGGGCAATTGGATTAATTGGAAGTTTTATTCCACCTGTTCGTCATTTAAGTGCAGTGTTATTTGAAAGAGTTTTACCTGCATTTGATAATCTACAGGAGGAAGCTGATAACTTATTGGTCGATAGCTATTCTGAATATGCTTACGATGAAAATGTTACTTGGTTCATACGCACTTCTGCCGTAAAACAAGTAGAAATCAATCTTCACGGCGTTGGATTACGTCATTTATTTGAACAACATTTCTGTCATTTAGTATCAAATTGGCTTAGAGATAGGCGGCATGAAGCTAATTACAATAAAGATAAACATGTACTGATTAGTACTAGTGAAATAAAGATCGAGAATTTTCGTTCATGGAAAATACTTGAAGAACTTCGACATGCTTGTAATGCGGTGAAACATGCAGAAGGTAACAGCGTAGAAAAACTTGAGAAGATTCGCCCTGACTTGTTCAAAAATCCGTCAATAGATTCGTTACCAGACTTTAATTTTTCTCGAAAAAGATTGCCAGTACAAAACCCAATGGCTGGACAAGATATTTATCTACAAGAAGATGATATTAGAAAGTATGCTTTTGCTATTGAGGATTTTTGGAACGAATTCATAGAAAAACTAGAGAACCACGAGATGGCATGAAACTCTAAACCCATCATGATTATGTCTTAAGCGAGTACCCTTTATGTACTATAAACAATTAACCGCCATTATCCACAAAGAAGACGATGCTTATGTGTCATTCTGCCCCGAATTAGATATTGCCAGCCAAGGTTCAGATATTGAAGAAGCCAAAGGCAATCTCAAAGAAGCAGTGGAACTATTCTTTGAATGCGCTTCTGAGGAAGAAGTTAAACAACGCTATTACGGAGAAACCTATATCTCCTCAATGGATATAGCTTTTGGGTAAGTTACGGATTTTATCGGGTAAGGAAGTTTGTCTAATCCTCATAACACAAGGTTTTGAACAGGTACGGCAAGAAGGCAGTCACATCATTATGCAAAAGCAAGTAAATTCATCCACGATTACTGTCCCTGTTCCACAACATAAAGAGATTAAAGCGGGAACGCTAACTTCAATTATCAGACAAGCACAATTATCACGTTCTATCTTTGAAAACTAACTTTAAGTTAAAACATGAATAACAAATACACAGCAGTAATCAAACAAGACGGCGATTGGTGGTTAGGTTGGATTGAAGAAATCCCTGGGGTTAATTGTCAGGAAGCGTCGCATGATGAATTAATTGAAAGTCTAAGAGTTACTTTGCAAGAAGCCTTGGCTTTCAATCGTGAAGAAGCCTTATTAAACGCTGGCACTCATTATAAAGAAGAGCTTATTGCACTGTGAAACGATCTGAATTAATCAGATATTTGAAAGCGCATGGTTGTGAACTATTAAGGGAAGGTGGACGGCATTCGTGGTGGCACAATCCAGAACAAAATAAACGTTCAGCAGTCCCTCGGCATAATGAGATTAAAGACATTTTAGCGAATAAGATTTGTAAAGACTTGGGTGTAAAGCCCGTTAAATAACACAGGTAAAAACAACATGCTCCACATAGAAAACCTCCACGTCAGTGTAGGTGACAAGCCTATTCTCAAAGGCATTAACCTGCACGTAAAAGCGGGTGAAATCCATGCAATTATGGGGCCGAACGGGACGGGCAAGTCCACATTGGCATACACATTAATGGGGCATCCCAATTATAAGGTAACTGAGGGAGAGATCATTTTCAAGGGGCAAAATGTTCTTGATCTCGAACCAGATGAACGTTCGCGTGCTGGAATCTTTTTGGCTTTTCAGTATCCTGTAGCGATTCCCGGCGTGACCGTGGCGAACTTCCTGCGCACAGCCATCAATTCACGTCTTCGCGCAGACAACCCTGAACATAAAGGTATGCCCATTCCTGAGTTCCGCAAGTTACTTAAGGAAAAGATGGACATGCTCAAGATGGATCATGCTTTTGCGGGGCGTTACCTGAACGATGGTTTCTCAGGCGGCGAAAAGAAGCGCGCCGAGATTTTGCAAATGGCGACCCTCAAGCCAGAAATCGCAATTTTAGATGAAACTGATTCGGGCCTGGATATTGACGCCCTGCG
>NZ_JBKKBJ010000032.1:0-9752 GCF_046714055.1 Methyloglobulus sp.
GGCGTACACCGCATCTGGAAACGTATTGCCGTGCAATTGAGCAATGTCCGCAAAGGCGAGCAAGTGCTAGACCTGGCCGGCGGCACGGGCGATCTCACCACATTATTCGAGCAACGGGTAGGTGATGAGGGCAATGTTGTCCTGGCGGACATTAACGCCCAAATGTTACGCACAGGCCGTAACCGCTTGATAGACAGCGGCTTGATTGGCAACATCCAGTATACCCAGGTCAATGCCGAATGTTTGCCTTTTGCCGATCAATCCTTCGATTGTGTCTGCATTGCCTTTGGCTTACGTAATGTCACCGATAAGGATGCGGCCTTGCGCTCCATGTACCGGGTGCTAAAACCCGGCGGACGCGCCATCGTCTTGGAGTTCTCCCACCCCATCGACCCGATTACCGAGAAAGTCTATGATTTTTACTCGTTTAACCTGCTACCAAAAATCGGCAAATGGGTTGCCAAAGATGAAGACAGTTACCGTTATCTGGCAGAATCCATCCGTATGCACCCCAAGCAAGATGAGCTAAAAGCCATGATGGAAACGGCGGGATTTGAGCGTTGCGAATACTTTAATATGACGCAGGGAATTGTGGCGGTCCATCGGGGTTATAAAATTTAGCAAATCATGTACGTCCCTAAGCATTTTGAAGTAACCGATGTTAAGGCGATACACGAATTGATTCCCTTAACGGCATTGTTGGTTTGGGGACAACGCTTATCAATCGGTTGAATAGTTCAATTCAAGGCTCACTTTGAGATGAAATAAAACCAGTTAGATACCTAGAAAATACCCGTTTTGAATCGTTTTACGGTATTCAGTTCGGGTTCATGCTGTTTAGTGATAATAGTGCCACTGAAAATAAAATGCGGGTTTTGAAATAAAACATTTGAATTGTGTGCTTATATTTCTTATCCTTTGCCACTCACACATAACAATTAATCGAACCCTAAGGGTTTACTAGCCTGGGTTCTTTTTTAACCACCAAGAGAGGTCAACATGAAAACAACATTAGGGACATTAGCAGGTGTAGCGTTAATCGCATTGAGTGGATCAGTATTCGCTGATGAGCAGGCTGATATCGGTAAGAAAATCTATGACCGTGCTTTTGGTCGTGGTTGCGGCACTTGCCATGACATTTCTTCAAACCCACAGTTAACGGCTAATATCAAAGCCGGCACTTTGACTAGGGCATCATTTGAAGAAGTGCTGACAAATGGACGCGGCGGCATGCCTAAAGCGATCGACGAGATCATGAAAAACGCCGCTGTCACTAAAGCAGGCTACGGCAAAGACCAAGCCCTTGATGCTTTGTGGAAATATCTCGAAAGCAAATAAAGTAGAACACTTCTTAGCCCCAAAAACCGCCTTCATCTTGCATGGAGACGGTTTTTTTATGCCTGACAACAATGTTGAAATTAAAGGCCGTGCAGACGAAGGAAGCTACCTTATTAATTATTGGGTTTGCTGGTAGTCCGTAAGCAACCCAACTACGACAATTACGATGCCGATCACGATGTAAAAGCTCCGCGCAGCGGTATCGAAGCCAAGGGCAAAAGGCAGCAAAACCAAAACGGGGCCAACTACCCGCTCTACCCAACCATGTATAGAAAAGGGGAGTAGTTTGGCAACGCCAAGCGGAAAATCAGTTACAAGGGTCATGGCAAGATGGATTGCTGCCAATGCGTAGGCTAATGCCCCGGCCACGCCGGTCAACCCGATAAGTGTCGGCGCGGCTAGAAATAGCACAACCGTTACATAATCAAGATATCCATGTTGAGTTGGTGAGATTATTTTCATGCCCCTACCCCTTACGATTAATAGCTGATGAAGACGATTGGACAGCTAGACAATAGCTTTAATGCCTGCCCAGATAACTTTTTTTTATTTCCTTATAAGGCAAACGCTTGCGGTATTTCACCCAAACACCTGCCGCCGCCACAAACATCAGTCCACAAGAAGCAAGGCTCGCGTAAATAAGGTGCTTCAAATGCGCCACTTCCTCTACCAATTGGACGTTGGAAACCATGGCTTCCGGTTTTTTGGGGGTATCTGAATAGGAACGCAGCACTTTGATGTCGTTTTTCAGGTCTGCTATCATCCCCAAGGAATTATCGACTGACCCTAATTTTACGCTTTGTTCCAGCGTCTTTAATTTACCTTCAATTGAGCCGCTGAGCAAGCCTATAAGCTGGCCTTTCAGGGTGTTGACTTCAGCAGACACCACGGGATTCATGCCTTCAGCAGCGATCGTGGCAGTGTTGATTTTTTTGGCACTTTTGACGACATCCGAACTGGGGACAAACATAAAACCGACCACCAGGACAATCACCATCAAGAAAAACACAGCACCCACCAGCAATCGGTTGGTTTTCATCAACTGCTGATGGGAAGGGATGGTTCGCACAAGCCCTTGTAATTTAACAAAATCTGTGCATTTTTCTTGCATGTCGCCTGTTATTTTTTTGTCCGCTGGATAAGAATTTACAGTGAACTGTTATTGTTTGGACATCACCGCTTTAATACATTTGTGCCGTCAATATCGAGCTTGTGATTATACAAGGATAATTCTAGCTTGTTTCCACTATTTGCCTGTTTTCGAACGCTTTGCCGTCGCTATCCGCATCCTCAAGGCATTTAGCTTGATAAATCCTTCGGCATCTTTTTGGTTATACGCACCGCCATCATCTTCAAAGGTTGCGATGCTTTCATCAAATAAGCTATCTGTCGTGGATGAACGGCCAACCACAATCACATTGCCTTTGTATAATTTAACGCGCACTTTGCCATTGACATTCGCCTGTGACACATCAATCATGGTTTGCAGCATTTTCCGCTCAGGGCTCCACCAATAACCGTTGTAGATGAGCGAGGCATAACGCGGCATCAGCTCATCCTTCAAATGTGCCACTTCCCTGTCCAACGTCAATGATTCAATGGCCCGGTGGGCTTTGAGCATGATGGTTCCCGCTGGCGTTTCATAACATCCGCGTGATTTCATGCCGACATAACGGTTTTCAACAATATCCAACCGACCTATACCGTTGCTGCCAGCGACCTTATTCAATGTTTCCACCACCTGGGCAGGTGTATGGGCAACGCCATCAATCGCGACTATATCGCCCTGGCTGTAGGTCAATTCGATGAAGGTAGCCTTGTCGGGCGCAACTTCAGGAGAAACCGTCCAGCGCCACATATCTTCTTCTGGTTCTGTCCAAGGATCTTCCAAAATGAGGCCTTCGTAGGAAATATGCAGCAAATTGGCATCCATGGAATAAGGCGAGGCCTTGCCCTTTTTCATCTCCACGGGGATACCATGTTTTTCAGCATAAGCCAGCAAGGTTTGCCGCGAAGTCAGATCCCACTCACGCCAAGGCGCAATAATCTGGATATCAGGCCGCAAAGCATAAGCTCCCAGCTCAAAGCGCACTTGGTCGTTACCTTTGCCGGTAGCGCCATGTGAAATAGCCTCGGCTCCGGTTTTATTGGCAATTTCAATTAGGCGTTTGGCGATTAAAGGACGTGCAATTGATGTACCTAGCAAGTATTCACCTTCATAGACGGTATTGGCACGAAACATGGGGAATACAAAATCACGGGCAAATTCTTCACGTAAATCATCAATATAGATTTCTTTAATTCCTAAAGCCTTAGCTTTTGCGCGGGCTGGTTCGACTTCTTCCCCTTGGCCCAGATCGGCGGTGAAGGTGACGACTTCACATTGATAAACATCCTGTAACCATTTGAGAATGACGGAGGTATCCAATCCCCCTGAATAAGCCAACACCACCTTATTAATTTTCGACATACTGCCTGAACGCTCCACGTTAAAATGGCTGGGATTATACCGGAAAAGTATCCTTTCATCAGCAAGCTAAGCATTGTTGACCTTGGATTTACCGTTAAAAAAGCAATGATTTTAGCCGCGTTTTCTCGATTGCATCACGGCTATCGAGAAATTTTCTTAGCTTTGCTGACTATTTTTGAATTATAGTCATACCAAATAAAACGCCTAACAATACCCTTTCCCTCTGGGAGAGGGAGAGGGAGTTGAACGATTGATGATAACCCTCCCGTTCCAACCTTCTCGGCAATTACTCCTGCATTGCCAAACCACATGGGGATGTGGAAAATGCAGGAGCATTTTTCCACCTACATCCATGTAGGTATCCCAGAGGGGAAGGAGATTTTTGAATTTTTAGAGGTTCTCTAATAACTACCCTAGCCGTGGAGCCATTACAAATGAACGTAAGCATGATGCCGACAGAAATAAGCCAGAAAAAAGACCGGCGGCAACAAAAATACCACCACATCAACCTGCAATTAGCCGCGCTGGGGCAACCCACCTGCGAAATGGATGATGACCGGCAATACCTTAATATTGCCGATGGTTTGCTCAAAAAATACGCCCAGCAACGCCGTTTACTCGCCCAATACCGTTGCCCTGCCGACCAACGTATTGGAGATTTCCTAAACCGCTATTTGTCGAGCAACAGCATCAACGAAACTATCCGTATACCCGGCGAAACCTTTGTGCTAGAGCAAAAAGGGTTGGCAAGGGAATTATCCCTGCCGTATCAAGGAGACGAATTTCATTCGGCCTATATTGATTCTTACCGGATACAACAAGGCGTTCTGCATAACCCCCAAAACGACAAACGCACGACCAAGGGTGTTTTTCATATCGCTGCAGGTGGCCTGCCGATTCCCGCTGATAAAAGTGAAGTGCCTATCACAGCTTATGCAGCAATCCTGGCTATTGCTTTGTCACCCCCTGACGACTTGCTGCGCCTACCCTTTACGAGCAACCAAACCAATCCCGCAAAACTCTGGGTATCGCTGCTGCAAAGACCTATCGTGCGTCCGGGAATATCCCCTGATAACCCAGCGCAAACCATGGAAATCCGCTTTTTTGCCCCAGGCGGCTTGGTTGCCAACCTGGATTTTGTCGAATCTATTTTTGGCAATGCAGGCGACCCGTTCCTGCCGGAAAACGACTCAGCCCTGGACATCGACCATTGGACTGGACATACCGGCTGCATTATCCTCGCGCCGCATCTGGTACATTGCCTGAAAAAGTCTTTGGGACTACCCCATTTCGATGATGCGACTCCCCGCCAACGTAAAGACGGCATGTGCTGGCAACAAGAAGATGAACTGTATAATGACGGCAAACCCTTCAAGCTGGTCTGCCGCGATATGCAGGGCATTATCGTCACCATCATTGCCGACAATTATTTCGGCTACAGCAAAAAAGAGATCAAATCCCACATCAGCTACGCCGCCAACCTGTTTGGCGATTGCGAAGAAGAACATGCGGGCGGCGCCCTTGCTTTTCCACGGGTCATACTCGGTGAAATGCACATACCCAGCGCTTCTGAATTGGCCCCTAAACCTTCTTTTGATAAGGCCCGTCAATTGCTGGCTTCGGTAATGGAGTGTAAAGAGTCCGGTTATGGCATCGACAAAAACCATCCAGACATCATCTTCGTTCCTGCCGATGCCCAAATCAACATCCAGGAACAGCAAATTAGTTGGTTACAAGATAACCACCAGCAATCACTCAAGCTATTGATTAATCATACTTATGTCTATCAAAACGGCTTTAGGGTACACATGGAGCGCCATCCCAATGCGCCTAGTTGGCGGTTGGTAGGCACGTATCCAGAAGGTACGTTTTGCCATAAGCCCAGCACGGTTTCTGGTGGCGGCAAATCGGAAATCTCTAAATCCATTGCTGGTGCAGTCATTTCAGGTGATTTCTTCGTTGAAGATTTCGATAAAGATATGGGTTTTGTGGGCAAGATTTTCGACCATGATTACGCCAACCGTTTTCGTGACCCAAAACTCCACGGCAGCGACCAACGGAGTTTACTGAGCAGTAAACGCACACTGGGATCGGTCATTAAACTGCTGACACCCTCTGCTACCGACTATTCGGATGCCTATAACCAGTGGCTGGAGGAAATTCCCCAGCATATTTTGGGCTTGGCATTAATGATTAAACGTTTTTACAAAAAAGAGTGGGGCTTAAACTGGCGGCAGCATTTTTCGGTTGACTTGGTCAATGGCAAACCAGGGAACGAACTGAAATATCATGGCAGAAAGCTGAGAGCGAGCTACCTGCGCGTGGGTTTCGACGAAAACGGCGCATGGCGGATTTTCAAGTTGCGCCAGGATTTTATCGCTTCCGAAAAATTGCAAATGGAAGATGACATCACCGCATCGACTGTTGTCCCTGCGCGTTACCTCACTGGACTTAATCCTGAATATAACAATCCCAGCGTAAAACTCGTCAACAATTGCGAAGAAAGTTTTTTCCAGCGCCCGGATGACGCTATCCACCGTGGCTCAGATTTGCAAACTGAATTGGATTTTTCCGGTAAGGACAACTTTATCTCTAATTTTCAGCCGCTTAACACGGAAAACGCCAGAGAACTCTTGGAAGATGTGATGCACTTTGAAGAATTCAGTGAACCCATGCAAAAGGTTATCCGTGAAGCCGCGCAAGCGAAGAATGGTCAATATTTCGTTTCTTCCGCGCATCCACGTTTGGTTGACGGCAAAGCTAGCCAAAATGTCCGCTACTTGCAGGTTCGACCCGATATTCTCGACCCGAACCTGCGTTATATTGCGGAACTGTCTACCCGTCTTGCCAGGGGATTAGGCCATGGCCAGCCTGTTTACTTCCCAGTTAATTCGGTATTGACGGGCCGCCGCAACAATCCTATCGACCTCGCCGCAGGTATCCGTCCACTGGCTATCTACAACCCGATCCATTATCAGGAATTGCCAGAACTGTTCATGGATTTTATTTGCAGCTTGACCGGCAAATCACCTTCGACAACCGGTGCAGGCTCAGAGGGCGCACTCACCAAAGGCCCTTTCAACGCATTATCTGCAACCGCCGACCTCAATACGGCGCTAGTGTCTTTTATTTTATGCGGCTACAGCGGCTTTTCTACCGCTGCTGGCTACATTGGCTCAAAACGCCGCATCGACCATGACATCAGCTTGTTGATACCCGAAATCTGGTCGAGATTACCAGTGGAACAACGCTGCCCCAAGTACTTGATCGAACACGGACAACTGGAGAAACTCGAAGATTTTGAGTACCAAGGCAAGACTGTGTATGCCAGCCGACTGGGTTACCGGATCACCGAACGCTTTGTCCATACCGTGTTCGGGAAGGTGTTCAATTACCCAACGGCGGTATTCGACGAAGCCATGCTAAAACCTGAAACCCAAGATATGGCAAGCTTTGTCGATGGTATCAATAACGTCTATGAAGCGCAGCAGCGGGTAGCGCTACAGTATTTTGAAGATGCCACTATCCATGACGCTTGCCCTCCCCTCAAGGCATTACTGCATATCATGGCGAATGGCGAATATGAGGGAAAAGCCATCAACGATCCCGCTATCCGTAAGCTGTTTACCCGGGACTATTTGCTACAAAGCGACTGGTACCAAGAGCGCCTTACCATCAAGCAGCAACGCGACAACCAGCTTTGGCAACGGCATAAGGATCATATAAAACAATGCCTAAGTGACACAGACCGCTACGACCCCCTTAGTTACCAAGTACTGACAAAAAAGCTGGAAAAAGCCGAGCAGATGTTGGCAAAAATATCTAGCCCAAGCTATCTTGATAGCCTGCAGGGGACATTGGGTGCGGATTGGGTGCATCATTAAGTTTCATAACCAGTACAAATTGTAGGGTACGCACCGCGTACCTTTTCAAAGCGATCCGGGTGAAGAAGCTCCATAAAGGTACGCGGTGCGTACCCTACTTGACTAGAGAGTGTATTTAAGGTGGCTTTTTAAAATAATTCTTACCGAAAATAGAATCTTTAAACATGTATACCACGCTAAAGCAAAAATAACGTACGACCTTGTACGGCTTCTTGATAATCAGTTCTATTGTTTTATCCCAAAATTCTCCAAAAATTTTCGCTTGAGTAACACCAAAAAATACTAAACATGATAAAAATGATATTAATATGATGTAAAATGAATCACTCTTATTACTTTGTAACTCCTCGAGAAGAAGAGGAACTTCGCTTTTAAAAGCTGAGACCACGTGAGCTATTATGTTAGGTATATCAGAGGCAGAGTCGAGAAAAAGTAATTGAAATGCAAGCAAAGCACTAGGTATAAAGCCGCCCCACCACGCAACTCTAGGCCACCAAATATTTGAAAGAGTTGCCGGATTTCCGCCTTCGTTATATATTAAAAAGTTATTCCAGTTGCCTACCTCGTTTTCGATTAAAGCCTGACAATATATATGAAAAGTTCTCTCACTACGGGCAATATCCAACAATAGTTTTAGGGTAGCTAAAAAGAACAAGATTAAACAAAACGCCGCAAGCCATAGCGTCCATGAACCATCAAATAACAAAATGAGTATGAAATACAAAATTGCAAAAAACTCTGGGATTAAGTCGAATAGACTCAAGCCAACACGACCTACCCCACGATGGGGATAATATTCTTTGATAGTGCTACTGATTGCTTTTGATAGTGGGAAAATCTTTAGTTCGGACAAGAGATAACGAACCGCAATAAGAAAACCATTGCCACCTAACTTCCGTGTACTCCAAACAAAATCTTGGTGTTGATTGTTGTCGGTATTCTGGTACTTCAGACGAAACTCTTCAAGATCAGGGATACAAGCTAACAATTCACCTTTACTTGTGACGGTTTTTGATGGTTCTCTATACTCAGGATCCATATACATTTTGTTAGAGGCATCAAAAGCTTTTTCTATCATTATTTTAAATTCTTCTTCCATCTCAGGGTATGGCGTTCTATTAACGATATATCGAATTTCTGCATTATTATTAAATTTATGTGTCTGTAAAGATTGCTCACGGTGAAAAAAAACACTTGCTGCTATGGCATCTGGTTCAGGTGATGAAACGATTAGCACTTGATCTGCAACAATCGAAGCAGATATATGGCGGTTTAGTGATCCTGCACCGCAATCAATGAGAATGAAATCAGGATTGTTTTGATTTTTTTTAAGTTTTTCAAGGAGTTCCCTAAGCCAACCAACATATTCCTGTGGTGGAGGGTCTGGATACTTGGCGTTTTGATTTGTCTGATTTTTGGAAGGAATAAAAGCAGGGAGGAACATGACTCTTTTATTTCCATCACTGTCACTCTTCAAGATAGGAACCAATTCTCCTTTAATGCACAAATCTTCTGGTTTTAAATTACTCTTGATTTCTAAAGATGCGACTGTTTCGTAAACTTGACCAAGATTAAGCAAGGGGGTAAACCATAGCGTCAAACCACGGCTGTGAAGGTCTAAGTCGATCAAAACAACGTTCTTTTTCATTTCGGCCAATAGCTTCGCACAAGCCACTGCAATGGATGTTTTACCAGTACCCCCCCGGCCACTAACAAAGCTTAAAACAATAGTCTTTGTCGATTCTTCATTCATAGCTTATGACAAAATGGTTTCTAAACAACATTGATATTACACCTCGTAAATAGTTCGTAGGGCGGGTTACGGCACACAAAATCACCTGAGCCAAAGAGAGTTCTATGCTAATGCGTGTCGTAACCCGCCGAAATGATATTCGCGCATCCGGCGGGTTACGGCGCTTTTAACGGTATGGGTAATTCAAATCCAGTAATTGACGCGCCTAACCCGCCCGGTGCTGAATGCAGCAAACGCAGGAGCAGTTTGTCGTCCATGCGTTGCCAACACAGGGATGTGGTGAATGCAGATATTGCAGGAGCAAATA
>NZ_JBKKBJ010000033.1:0-6205 GCF_046714055.1 Methyloglobulus sp.
CGGTTGGGACACGATTTGGCGGGGTTGGTTTCGATTACAAGAAAGGCTTCAGGGCTACCAACTCAGCAAGTCGGGACTCGCTGAGTTGTGATCAAGAGACAGCTTCCCTCCCCCGGCAATCCCTGACTGGGGCAGGCTCTGACGGCATGACGGTAATCGATTGATTTTCCGTTGATAAAATGTCAACAGAACCTAGGGTGATTATTGAAAATGCTGTAAACCGGGTAGTTAGCCCAGAGTTATGTCAATAAAGCAGGAAATCACGCCTTTCTTCTTCCCATGCGCGTTCATCCGCTAGTGTAATATCGTCTAAATCTGCCGGGATAGCATGGGCATCATCCACCCATTCTCGTAATAAGGGTGAACCATTAATCACATCAATAGCCAAGCGGTCGAGTTCGTATTCATAAGGGAAATCAAGCCATAACGGATAATCCGGGTGCTGTAGTCTTAACGCCTTGAATGCTAGGGCTTGCAAGCGCCAAGGGCGGAAAGCTTCATGGTTGTAACTTGCATCTTCAACATGAATTTGTACACCTGAGCAAAGTTGTCCGGCATGTTTATGGAAAGTCGGTTCAAACCAGCATTCACGTAAGCGGCAACCTGATAACCAATGGGGAGCCAACTTAGGCATGGTTTTGATCAGGGCGTGGGCATTGATGTCCGGCGCACCAAACAATTCCAATGGTCGGGTCGTGCCACGGCCTTCCGATAAGGTGGTGCCTTCCAACATCACCGTTCCGGCATAGCAACGGGTCATCCACAGGTTGGGCGCATTCGGGCTGGGGTTGATCCAGGTACGTTCACCTAGCGGCCAGCCGTAACCGGGTGCAGCGTCCGGTTCCCAGCCCTGCAGGGTAATAACCTGACATTCCACATCCAGCTTTAGGGTGGTGATAAACCAGCGAGCCAGCTCGCCCATCGTCATGCCGTGGCGCATGGGCATCGTACCAGCACCGACAAAGCTCTCCCAGCTTGGTCGTAAAGTTAGCCCTTCTATGGGACGGCCAGCAGGGTTGGGGCGGTCAAGTATCCAGACGGATTTTTTGTGACTAGCCGCTGCTTCCAGCACATAGCGTAAGGTGGTGATAAAGGTGTAGATACGGCAACCGAGATCTTGTAAATCGACCAGCAAAACATCAAAGGTGTCCATCATGGCATCGGTGGGGCGGCGGACTCCTCCATACAGGCTGAAAACCGGAATGCCACGGATAGGGTCGATGAAATCGGCAGATTCCATCATGTTGTCTTGCTTATCGCCGCGTAGCCCATGCTGTGGGCCAAATGCGGCGCTGAGTTTAATATCCGGCAGGTTTGCCAAGGCATCCAGGGAGTGTGTCAAATCGGGAGTTACAGAAGCCGGATGGGCCAGCAGCGCAACCCGTTTTCCCGACAACGGTTTACGTAAGTTAGAATCTTCAAGTAATCGGTCAATGCCAAATTTCATGCTGTATGAACGTCAAGCCAGGTTAAAGGAAAGGGTAAATCCGCTACGATGGTGAAAATCAGGCTTGCCGGATGGATGGCATAGCGCCCAGTAGGAGAGTTCGCCATTTTTCGTTTCCAGTACGGCGGACAGGCCAAGCCGGTACGATTTATTAAGCGGATTATCGGGTAAGTCAGGGTTAGTAATGACGGTTGTAAGCACTAACTGGTCATCAGAACGGGCAAAGTGTATGGCGTGTGCATTTTTAGCCCGCCAATCCTTCCGTACCCGGTAATCGTCGAATGCGTAGGCTGCCCATAGGCCCGAAGGTGAAAAATTAAATTCATGGCAAGCATCTTCTTCCTCAACGGCTATGAAGGCTTCAAAGCAGGTGTGTTTCCATAATTCGTCTGCTTCGTTGGGTAATTGCCGTTCAGGAATCAATAAAGCATCCAAGTCACCGACCAATTCATACCGAAGAGTCAAGTCGCCATTTTGATAAAGAGCCTTAACCCCAATATACAATTCCTTAATGGCAGCATCGGCGGTCTCTGGATGGTGAATAAGGCAAGATTTAGAGATCAAATTATTACTTTTTCTTGTTTGGTCAGAAACTTATTCCGCCAATCCCGGTATGACGCTATCTGACAATCCTTGTTAATCAAGGCCATAAGATGCGCTATGGAATGTAAACCATAGAATCTCAAGGCGAACGCAAACACACAGTTAATACTTCACGGAATCGAAACAATAAGGGATTTCCCGACCTAATTATTGCAAAATTAAAATGTTACAATTTCCTCGCCTTTGCTGACCAACACCACATCCGCAGGGCGCATGGCAAAGAGTCCGACGGCAACCACGCCAGTGATGTTATTGATGGCTTGTTCCATTTTTACGGGTTCCATGATGTCCAGGTTATGGACATCTATAATTTGGTTACCGTTATCGGTGACACAATTTTCCCGCCACACTGGCTGACCGCCCAATTTGACCATTTCCCTGGCAACATAGCTTCTGGCCATCGGAATCACTTCAATCGGCAGCGGAAATTTGCCTAAAACATCGACGCACTTAGAGCCATCCGCAATACACACAAACTGCTTACTGGCTGCGGCTATGATTTTTTCCCGTGTCAGCGCCGCGCCCCCGCCCTTAATCAATTGCTTACGTGGATTGATCTCATCGGCGCCATCCACATACACCTCAATCGTGCCTACCGCATTCAAGTCCAGCACGGGAATTCCTGCCTGTTTCAACAGTGCCGTGGTTCCTTCTGAGCTGGATACCGTACCTTCAATATTGGCCTTCATATCAGCCAGATAATTGATGAAATACTTCACCGTAGAACCTGTGCCCACACCAATGACGGGCACATCCTTGATATATTTCAATGCCGCTTGAGCAACCTTTTGTTTCAATTCATCTTGTGTCATGAGTTTACCGTTGTTGTCATTAAAATAAGGGCACTTACAAAACTCAACACCCTTTATGGAAAGAGTGGCCGAAATTCCAAAAAGCACCCGTTGAAAAACAGGCATTGATAATACCTCAGATGCAAAGTTTCCTCAGCCGATTTTTTTCTATTGTTAGGAATTAATAAACTGTCCGGTTTCAGAGTGCCCGAGGAGGATGTGCCCGTGGACGAAAGGTGCATGGCATTCCGCCGGAGCAGTTGATGGGGAACAGCGTCAAGACGAAGTTTGAACTGCGCGACGGCAAGCCGGTGATAGTACGTCTGCCGAAACTGAATTTCATCGACAACAACGTCGGCAAGCCCGTCGGCAAACTGCAAATGCCCCAATGGACTGCCGCCGAGAGCGACCCTCGCTTCTGACTCTACGTCCATCACACCGATTCCGCACACGACCACTTATGACCGCGACTCGCACATCGGTCGACTGTACATAGCGACCTGACACGCCGTGCTTCGTCGGATATACTTAACGCAAACATGCCTTTTCCCACAACTGACTCAAGATAGAACCAAAAATGAGCCGACGCAAGACAACAAAACCATCAAAGGCCACCAAAAGTGATTCGGTTTTACCCTTGGAAACTCCGCAAAGCTCATCTGCGGACGGAAAGCTCCGGATCGCCATTTTCCTCACCTTTGGTTTGATTGTGGCGGCGATTTTTGGCGTTATCTACTTTTTACCGATGCCCCAAGCGCCGACTCTGGTGGCTGCGCCGGCCACCTTAAAGCCAGAAGCGGTGTCTCCTTTTGCGCATAGAGAGTATGTCGGTGCGAATGCATGTACGCAATGTCATCGGAGCGAATTCGAGTCGTGGGCGGGTTCGCACCACGCTCTTGCGATGCAGGAAGCGAATGCACAAACGGTGCTCGGCGATTTCAATGACGCAAAGTTCAAGCACCACGACGTCGAATCCAGTTTTTTTAAGCGCGATGGCAAGTTCATGGTCCGTACTGACGGGCTTGACGGCAACCTCGCCGATTTTCCAATCAAATACACTTTCGGCGTTACACCGCTGCAACAATATTTGATCGAGTTTCCCGGTGGCCGCTACCAGGCGCTGGGCATCGCTTGGGATAGCCGTAAGCAGTCCGAAGGAGGGCAACGCTGGTTTCATCTCTATCCCCACGAAAAAGTCGATCATAGCGATCAACTGCACTGGACTGGACGATATCAGAACTGGAACCTGCAATGTGCCGAATGCCATTCGACCCATCTCAAAAAAGGTTACGACACAGCGACGGACAGCTATAAAACAACATTCAGCGCCATCAATGTTTCTTGCGAGTCTTGTCACGGCCCCGCATCGCAGCACATCGAATGGTCGAAATGGGCGCAGCCACCATATGCGCAGGGCGACGACAAGGGACTTGCAGTGCATCTGCAAAGCCGCTGGCGCGAGGCGTGGAAATTTCCGGCAAGTGACGCAAAATTCGCACAGCGCGACCAGCCCGCCGCCGATGCGCTGATGAATACGTGCTGGGCTTGCCATGCACGCCGCTCGACGCTGGCGGAAGGCGGTTTGCCCGGCCTGCCGCTGGAAGACACGCATCGCCCGGCACTGTTGACGCAGCCGACCTATTACGCCGACGGACAACAGCGCGACGAGGATTACACCTGGGGCTCGTTCCGGCAGAGTAAAATGTTCCAAAAAGGCGTTACTTGCCTGGACTGCCACGAACCGCACACACTCAAGCTGCGTGCCGAAGGCAACGCTTTGTGCACACGCTGCCATAACGCTGCCGAGTTCGACAGTAGTAAACACCATTTCCACAAACTGGGCTCGAAAGGTACGCAGTGCATCGATTGCCATGCGCCGGAGCAGAATTATATGGTTATTGATGGTCGGCACGATCATAGTTTCCGTTTGCCGAGGCCGGACTTGTCGCAATCGTTGGGCAGTCCGAACGCCTGTACCCAATGCCACCAAATCCGTAAACCCGAATGGGCCGCCGCGGCTATGGATGAATGGTACGGCAAAGCGTGGCGAGAACGGCCACATTACGGAAACACGTTACACGCCGGAGCGGCACAAGGTATTAAGGCTTTGCCCGCATTGCTCGATCTTGCTCAAGACTCAACCAGTCCTGCGATTGTGCGCGCAACTGCGATAACCTTCATCGAGCCGCTAATGCGCCCCGAGTTTCTAACCGCTGCACGGCTGCTTTTACAGGATGCCGATCCGTCTGTGCGTATTGCAGCGCTAGGGCTCGTCGAAGCTATCGATCCAGTCAACCGTGTACTGGCCGCGGCTCCGCTGCTGGCCGATCCGATACGCGGTGTACGCATTGAGGCTGCACGCATGCTTGCTGATGTCCCTAATAGCCAGTTTCCAGCCAGCCGGCTTAGCGCCCACGAAAGTGCGATTAAGGAATACCAGGATTACTTGACGATCAATGCCGATTGGCCATCGGAAAACGTTAATCTGGGTAATTTTTTGCTGCGCCAGGGAAACAGCCAAGCTGCTGTCTCGGCGTATGAACGGGCGCTTACACTTGACCCGCGTTTCGCCGGTGCTTATGTCAACCTCGCCGACATTTATCGTCAGCAAGGACGCGAAGACGAAGGTGAAAAGCAATTGCGCCGGGGATTAGCTTTATTGCCGAGCGCAGCGGATTTGCACCACGCGCTGGGCTTGTCGCTGGTGCGCCAGGGCAAAGCGCCCGCTGCGCTGGCGGAACTTGCAATGGCGGCCAAACTCGCCCCCGATAACACCCGCTATGCCTATGTCCATGCCGTAGGGCTGCATTCAGCCGGGGAAAGGCGTGAGGCACTGGCAGTATTGAAGAAGATCGATGCGCGGCACCCTTATGATCTTGATATTCTCGGCGCGCTGATTTCGATGCAGCGTGAAGCGGGCGATGCCAAAGCCGCGCTTGCTTACGCACGGAAAGCCTCCGAAGCCCTGCCAGACGATGCGGGAATCAAGCGGATGGTGGAGGAATTGGAAGATAAAAAGTAAGTTGCATTGTCGAAGGCTTGCCTTCGGGTCGATGGGAATGGAGCCATCAAGCCATATCGCCACCGCGAAGCGTTGTCTCTTGATCACATTTTAAATGAAGACTGTTTTATAACCATTTGAGCGAAAATAAGTTTTGTGGTTGAAATGGCTTCAACAGACGAATTGGATTGGTTACGGCAGTTATTTGGCGTAAGGCCTTGGAGACGCGAGGAGGACAGCGCGGTTAGATTTTCAGCGTTGGCTGTTCCCCAATTGATAAAATCCTGCTGGATTAATCAGTGACAAGATTTATCGTCAAATTTAATTAAGCTGTAAGAAATCTCAGGGTTGTTTACAGATGGG
>NZ_JBKKBJ010000034.1:0-18604 GCF_046714055.1 Methyloglobulus sp.
TGAAAAATGGCGTACTAAATGCGTATTTCAGCCGAGTATTGCCTATTAGGGGGCTATACCCATTCGAAAAAATTGGCACACACCATTCAGCCGGGGTTTTTGTTATCCGTGCAAAGGTCTCGGTATAACGATGATGGCAATCTTTGCATAAATAGCGCTGCCGCCCATTCACTTGGCCGTCTTTGCAACTCGCCTGCTTCCCGCATTTTGGACAATCCATCGCAACCTCCCGGTGCATGTTAATGATCCAAAACTTATACAGTATCTATATATAATTAGCAATGCCTCTTTAACGACGCCTTAGCCAAAACTAACAGGGAGCTTATCTGTTATTGAAGAACCAGCAAATCACCTGTCTCTATGCGGCAACTTGTATCGGCAACCTTATGACTATTGCATGATGAAACGCCACCAGAAAAAATGCAGGAAAAACTTATTTCCCGTATTTTTTACGGAATTTATCCACGCGACCAGCGGTATCAACAACCCGTTGCTTGCCTGTATAAAAAGGGTGGCAGGCAGAACAAACCTCTATTTGCAAATCCTTGGTGAGTACGGATCCGGTGGTAAAAGTATTGCCACAACCGCAGGTCACAGTAATTTGTTTGTATTGTGGGTGAATTTCTGGTTTCATCGTTATGACCTAAATTATTTACAGGGTAAGTTACTTGCTAGGAATTAACCCAATATAATACGTTTTCCGACATTAAATTGCAACTTCCAATTATCCCATGCGTATCATTACCTTAAATGTAAACGGCATTCGTTCGGCAGAACGCAAGAACTTTTTCCCCTGGATGCAAGCCCAACAACCTGACATCGTATGTCTGCAAGAAACTAAAGCACAAACACACCAACTTGATTCACATGTTTTTTGTCCACAGGGCTATCATTGTTTTTATCATGATGCGGAAAAAAAAGGCTATAGCGGTGTCGCCTTATACAGTAAAAAACAGCCTACAGAAATAATCCAAGGCCTCGGCTGGCCGGACATGGATGCAGAAGGCCGCTTTATTGAAGCGCGGTTCGATAACCTAAGCGTCATCTCGATCTATTTGCCTTCCGGTTCATCCGGGGAAGAACGGCAAACCATTAAGTTCAGCTTTATGGATCGCTTCATGCCTTATCTTAAAAGCTGTGCTGAGAGTGGGCGAAATTATATTATCTGTGGAGACTGGAACATTGCCCACAAAGAAATCGACTTGAAAAACTGGCGAGGCAACTTAAAAAACTCTGGCTTTTTGCCAGAAGAACGTGCTTGGATGGAACAATTGCTAACAAGCGGTAATTGGCTGGATGCCTTCAGGGAGATTAACCAAGAAGGCGACCAATACACTTGGTGGTCAAACTGGGGGCAGGCTTGGGATAAAAACGTCGGTTGGCGGATTGATTACCAGATAATCAGTGCTGCGCTTATAGACAAAATAACCGCAACCAGCATCTATAAAGCCGAACGGTTTTCCGACCATGCGCCGCTTATTGTGGATTATGATTTATAACAAGGCGCTGGAATGACTGGAAGACGCTGAATTTAGAAAACCTAAGGGTCTCTGCACAGTCCTTCGGCAGGCTCTGGACAAACGGCAAGATGTTGGTTTCGTTCGTATTAAGAATTGGTTGATTCCGTTCGTGGTGAGCCTGTCGAACCCCTAACGGAATCAAAAACCCAGGGTTTCCTTAATCTTCCCCATGCCAAGGAGCAACTTTAAACAACAGCAACATCCCTGGAATGGCGATGAAAAAACAAACCAGAAAAAAGAATTTCCACCCCACCCACTCCACCATGTAGCCAGTGGCTGCATTGGCAAAAGTGCGCGGCACAGCGGCAAGGCTTGTGAACAAGGCAAACTGGGTGGCGGTATAAAGCGGATGAGTGGCACGTGCTATGAACGCCACAAAGGCTGACGTACCCAAACCTACGCCTAACGCTTCAACACCAATTACCACCGCCAGCCAAACTGGGCTATGCCCTACCATTGCAAGCCAGGCAAAGCCTAATATGGCAACCATCTGCACCGCGCCGAAAATCCACAAGGCACGATTGATTCCCAACCGGATCATCCAAACTCCGCCCAATAAACCACCGATGACGCTAGGCCACAGCCCAGCATTTTTGGCGATCAGGCCAATCTCGGTTTTGCTGAAACCCATATCCAGATAAAAAGGCGTCGCCAACGCCGTCGCCATGCTATCGCCCAGTTTGTAAAAAAAGATGAAGGCCAATATCAACAGCGCAGGTTTTAAACCACGGCTACGGAATTCTTCAAAAGGCTCAATAACAGCCGCTTTCAGGGTTTTTGGCGCACCTTTAAGTTCCGGCTCGTTGACCAGAAGCGTCATCAGAATACCTGGCAACATGAATAAGGCAGTGATGAGATAGACGCTGCTCCAAGGCAGATGGTCAGCCAGTACCAGGGACAAAGCCCCAGGCACCAAGCCAGCAATTTTGTAGGCATTCACATGGATGGCATTGCCTAGGCCGAGTTCATTATCCAGCAGCAATTCACGGCGATAGGCATCCAACACAATGTCTTGCGACGCGCTAAAAAAAGCCACTATCACGGACAGATAGGCAATCGCCCACAAATCCAACTTGGGATGCAAATAACCATAAGCCGGAATGACCAGCAATAACGCAATTTGGGCAATGATTAACCAACCGCGCCGCCGCCCTAACGGGGGAATAAAGCGGTCAAACAAAGGCGACCAAAGAAATTTCCAGGTGAACGGCAATTGGATTAGCGCGAATAATCCAATAGCCTTCAAGTCTACGCCTTCCGTGCGTAACCAAGCAGGCACCAAGCTTATCAGGATATACAACGGCAAGCCGGAACTAAATCCTGTGAATATGCAAATCAGCATACGCCGGTTGAGTAGTGCCTCGCTGATACTCGTTTTATCTGTCATAGAATGCATCTAAAAGAAACTGCACAAACCTGATTAGCAAAAATAATAAGGAGAAATCGGCAAGTTATAGTCTGGATAGTTTTGATGGAAAAACTATGGTATGGATATATCTCAGGGAAACCCTGATTGAATCAGCTTTTCCCCAAATTAACATAAGAAACATTAGGTCAAACAAGGTCAAAAACAAATTAAAATTAATTTCGACCTTATCTAATAAACAGCTTTACTGACTGAGCTAAATCAACTTTAGCCATTAATCAGGTAATGAACAAAAATGCTGCCCGCATAACCCGCAGCGATTGCCGGGGTCCATTTTAGATGGCTAAAAAATGTATATTTGTGGTCTGATTGGCCCATTAAGGCAACCCCGGCAGCCGAACCGACAGACAACAGCGAACCGCCAACCCCGGCAGTCAATGTCACCAACAACCATTGGTACAAGTCCATATCCAGGTTCATGTTAAGGACGGCGAACATCACCGGAATATTATCAACAATCGCAGAGATCAGACCGACCAGGATGTTTGCCGTCGTTGGGCCGAGCGTGTCATACATCGCACTAGAGAGTAATTCCAGATAACCGATATAGCCTAAACCGCCAACCGCGAACACCACACCAAAGAAGAACAATAAGGTATCCCATTCAGCATGGCGGACTGATTTAAAAATATCAAATCCGCCATTTCCTCCTTCAACTGTATAGGTAATCTTTAACCAGTAGCCATAAAACATCAAGGCTGAAAGGCCAACCATCATCCCCATAAAAGGCGGTAAATGCAGGACTTGCTTAAAACTTACCGCCGTGGCGATGGTAACGAGAAACATCACACAGATAACAATCGCCCCCGGCTTCAATTGCACGGCTGCTTCACTGGAAGCCTTGGGTTGCTCATCGGGAACCGCGAAATACATAACCGCCGCAGGAACCCCATAATTGATAGCCGATGGAATAAATAATTTAAAGAAATCAAAAAACTCGGCGTACTCAGCTTGCCAAACCATCAGCGTAGTGATGTCGCCGAAAGGACAAAAAGCTCCGCCCGCATTTGCCGCCACCACCACATTGACAAAGCCGATGCTGACAAATTTGGCGTTATCCGCGCCAACTGCCAGTACCACCGCACCTACCAGCAAAGCTGCCGTAAGATTATCCGCGACCGAAGACAAAAAGAAGGTGATAATTCCCGTTATCAAAAATACTTGCCGGTAACCGAATTGCTTTCTGACCAGCCAGGAACGCAAGGCTTCAAACACATTACGCTCTGACATGGAATTGATATAGGTCATTGCCACCAGCAAGAACAACATCAATTCGGCATATTCTTTAAGGTTATATTCGAATGCTTTGTGCATGTCCTCCGCTGAAACGCCCGCTTCCTTCGACAAAATGGCCGCATGAGCCCATATGATGCCGCTTGCCAAAATCATTGGCTTGGATTTACGTAAATGGGTGAATTCTTCGGTCATCACAAAGCCATAGGCAATGATAAATATCAATACCGTGTATATGCCCCGTTGCGTTCCCGTCAACCCCAGCGTTTCAAAATCAGCAGACATTGCCATTTCCGGCAACAACAGCATGAATAACAAGACGAATAAAAATCGCACCACAATCCCCTACCTTTGTTCGTTATTATAAAAAATGAAAAATTCAAACCGCAAATAGTATCACTATCCAATTAATTTTGTCATTTTAAGACGCACAGTATATGATTGAAAGTCTTGATGGCTGGCCAAATGGCCTTATAAAACACACTATGTACCAGTACAACGAAATCGACCAAAAACTTGTTGATGAACGGGTAGCGCAATTCAGGCGGCAAACCGAACGGTTTTTGAAAGGCGAATTGAGCGCAGACCAGTTTCGCCCATTGCGCCTAAGAAATGGCCTCTACATCCAAACCCATGCCCCGATGCTACGGATCGCAGGCCCCTATGGCTTGCTGAACTCCAAGCAATTCAGGACGCTGGCGCATATCGCCCGTAAGTATGATAAGGGCTACTGCCATTTTACCACCCGGCAAAACATCCAGTTCAACTGGCCCAAGTTGGAGGAAGTGCCGGACATCCTGGCTGACCTTGCCAGTGTGCAAATGCACGCCATACAAACCAGCGGTAACTGTATGCGCAATACCACTTCAGACCATCTGGCTGGTGTGTGCGTAGACGAAATCGAAGACCCTCGTCCTTACTGCGAAATTATTCGCCAGTGGACCACTCTGCACCCAGAATTCGACTACCTGCCGCGCAAATTCAAAATTGCTGTCAGCGGCGCATTGCATGACCGGGCGGCAACACAGTTGCATGACATTGGTTTGCATCTGGTCAAAAATGAAGCCGGTGTAGTGGGTTTCAGGGTATTGGTAGGAGGCGGCTTGGGTCGCACTCCTATGATCGGCCACGTTATCAGGCCTTATCTGGAAAAGAAACACCTGCTCTCTTATTTGGAAGCCATCGTCAGGATATACAATCTGTACGGGCGTAGGGACAACAAATACAAAGCCCGCATCAAAATTCTGGTCAAGGAAACGGGACTGGAAGAGTTTACTCGGCAGGTCGAGCAAGAATGGCTACAGATTAAAGATAAGCTTGAGCTTGGCGAAGAGCGGATTACCGCCATGAAAGCCCATTTTGCGCCACCCGCGTACGATCCGGGAGCGGCTCTGGATGAAAACCTCGCAAAACACCAACACGACGACCACGCGTTTGCCACTTGGTACAAATACAATACGGCCAATCATAAGGTTCCAGGCTATCGTGCCGTATTTTTGTCGCTAAAAGCGCCTGATGTGCCGCCCGGCGATATGACCGACACCCAGCTCGATGCGGTTGCAGACTTGGCTGACCGCTATAGTTTCAGCCAAATTAGGATAACCCACCGACAAAACCTGGTTTTTGCCGATGTCAAACAAGCGGATTTATTTTCACTTTGGCAACAATTGGCCCAACTGAAACTCGCCACCCCAAACATCGGCACAGTGACCGATATGATTTGCTGTCCCGGCCTTGATTTTTGTTCGCTTGCCAACGCCGGTTCTATCGGTGTCGCCAAAGAAATCAACGAGGCGCTTGATGATATGGATTACATCCACGACATCGGTGACGTAAAAATCAATATGTCCGGCTGCATGAACGGCTGTGCCCACCAAAGCGTCGGCCATATCGGTATATTGGGCGTTGATAAAAAAGGCACGGAATGGTATCAACTGACCTTGGGCGGCTCATCGGAAAATGAAGCCGCAATCGGGGAACGGCTAGGCCCTGCCGTTCCAAAAGACCAGGTTACCCTTGCCATCACCACAATCCTGGATGTTTATGTGAAGCAACGCCTGGACGAGGAGTCTTTCCTGGATATGGTAAAACGTGTTGGAATTGACCCATTTAAAGATAAGGTTTATGCAAATAATTAAAGATAATCAGATAACGAACGATACCTGGGAATATAGGCCTGACGATGCTGAACTCGGCGACGGTGACGTGACAATTTCCTTAGCCAGATTGCAGCAATACGGAAAAGAGCCAAGCAACCGCAAAGGTAAATTAGGTGTCCGAATAGGCCCAGCCGATTCAGTTGAAGGGTTCGCTGATTATCTGCCAAGCTTAGCGCTTATCGAGCTATACTTTCCAGAACTTGCGGACGGACGCTTGTTTTCCCATGCTTGGCTGCTCAGGAACCGTTATAATTACCCAGGCGAAATCAGGGCAACAGGCCACTATTTGCCGGAGCAGGTGTTTTACTTGTCCCGCGTTGGTGTCAACGCGTTTTATCCAGAAAAAACAGAAGACTTGCCTGTGGTACTCGCTAACTTGCACGATTTTTCAGTGAAGTATCAACCGTCTGTTAATTGAGTTCCTTAGTTGTAAGAATTTCCAGCTTTTTCTAATTGTGAAGCAGGGGATTGGGAATGTGCGTGTCAATAAGGCCGACTTAACGCCGCAAATTCTCTAAAATCGACAGCGTAGACGTGGATTGATTCATGGTATAAAAGTGTAGGCTTGGCGCACCGCCATCAAGTAAACGATGACAAAGGTTGCTGACCAAATCTAGGCCGAAAGCCTGTATTGATGCGCGGTCATCGCCAAAACCTTCCAGACGTTTTCGCAGCCAGCGGGGAATGTCGGCGCCGCACATTTCCGAAAACCTAAATAGCTGCGAATATTGGGTAATCGGCATAATGCCGGGAACAATGGGTATCGTTATGCCATTTTTTTCGCACAGATCGACAAAGTAAAAATAAGCTTCGGCATTATAAAAATATTGGGTAATTGCCGCGTTTGCACCGGCTTCAACTTTACGCTTGAAATTTTTGAAGTCCTCTGCTGCGCTGGCTGCTTGGGGATGCACTTCGGGGTAAGCGGCGACATGAATTTGAAAATCATCCCCCGTTTCTTGCCGGATAAATTCGACAAGCTCATTCGCATAACGAAACTCCCCTGCCGACATCATACCGGATGGCAAATCGCCCCGTAAGGCGACAATTTGGGATATGCCATGCTCTTGGTAGCTTTTAAGGATAGCCCGGATATTATCCTTGGTCGAGGCTACACAAGATAAATGGGGAGCTGCTGCTATCCCTTTATTCTGGATATCTATAACAGTATCAAAGGTTTTATCGCGGGTAGAACCACCTGCACCAAAGGTAACGGAGAAAAAGTCCGGATTGAGCGCTGCCAATTTGCTGTACACTACCTGTAAACTGGCAGTGCCTTCTTCAGTCTTCGGAGGATAAAATTCGAAGCTAAAGGGTTGCGGGTGTTTTTTTTGTGATTGCATTAGTATTTGTAAGGCTGGGTTAGCGTAGCCTAACCCAGCAATAATGCCGCAATAATTGGGTTACGCTACTCTAACCTACAATTTTGTGAGTGTTAATCAATAACGGTAATGTTCCGCTTTGAAGGGACCATCAACAGGCACATTAATATATTTTGCCTGTTCATCGGTGAGGACGGTCAACTTCACGCCTAATTGAGCGAGATGCGATCTTGCCACTTTTTCATCTAGTTTTTTCGGCAAAATATAGACTTTATTCTCGTAACTGACGGCATTTTGCCACAGCTCCATTTGTGCTAACACCTGGTTGCAGAAGGAATTGGACATGACAAAACTAGGATGTCCTGTTCCGCAGCCCAGATTAACCAAGCGACCTTCTGCAAGAACAATCAGGCGTTTGCCGTCAGGGAAAATAACATGATCAACCTGAGGTTTAATATTTTCCCATGTGTATTGACGCAAAGATGAAATCTCAATTTCAGAGTCAAAGTGACCAATATTACAAACGATTGCCTGGTTTCTCATGGCAACCAGATGCTTATGGGTAATCACATTGAAATTGCCGGTTGCGCTAACAAAAATATTCGCAATAGGCGCGGCTTCTTCCATGGTAACCACGCGGTAACCTTCCATCGCAGCTTGTAAGGCGCAGATTGGATCGATTTCTGTAATCCAAACGGTAGCACCGAGGCCACGCAAGGATTGGGCACAACCTTTACCGACATCCCCATAACCGCAAACCACGGCGATTTTTCCGGCTATCATGACATCAGTAGCACGCTTAATACCATCGACCAAGGACTCACGACAACCATACAGATTATCGAATTTTGATTTGGTCACTGAATCATTGACGTTAAAGGCGGGTACTTTCAATGTCCCTTTAGCCACCATATCGTATAAACGCAACACGCCCGTGGTGGTTTCTTCGGACAAGCCCTTAACATCTGCCATTAATTCCGGAAATTTTTGGTGCATCATCAAGGTCAGATCGCCGCCATCATCCAGGATCATATTTGGCCGCCAGCCATTTGACCCGAGGATAGTCTGTTCAATACACCAGTCGGCTTCCGCTTCAGTCTCGCCTTTCCAGGCAAAAACAGGTACGCCCGCCGCAGCAATCGCCGCCGCAGCATGATCTTGCGTAGAAAAAATATTACAGGACGACCAGCGCACTTCAGCACCTAACGCGGTCAACGTCTCAATAAGTACCGCCGTCTGTATGGTCATGTGCAGGCAACCAGCAATTCGGGCATCCTTAAGAGGTTTTTTATCACCAAATTCCTTCCGCAAGGCCATCAAACCCGGCATTTCGGTCTCGGCGATATTAATTTCTTTACGTCCCCATTCGGCAAGGGCAATGTCCGCAATTTTGTAATCTTGTTGGCTCATTAGTGATCCTGGTGTCGTTGAATTAAAGGCCTGCTGCATCTTTTAACACCTCGCTTTTGTCAGTTTTTTCCCAGCTAAAGGACTCTTCTGTCCGGCCAAAATGACCGTAAGCCGCTGTGATTTGATAAATAGGCTTCAGCAAGTCCAGCATGGCTATCAAACCTTTGGGCCTGAGATCAAAATGTTCCTTGATAATTTGCACTAATCTATCCTCGGTAAGTTTCCCCGTACCAAATGTCTCAACACTGATTGAGGTCGGTTCCGCGACGCCAATGGCATAGGACACCTGAATTTCGCAGCGCTCTGCCAAGCCTGCTGCGACGATGTTTTTTGCCACGTAGCGTGCCATATAGGCCGCTGAACGGTCAACTTTTGATGGGTCTTTACCGGAAAACGCACCGCCGCCATGTCTTGCCATGCCGCCATAGGTGTCAACGATAATTTTACGGCCCGTCAATCCGCAATCGCCAACCGGCCCGCCAATAATGAATTGGCCGGTGGGATTAATGAAATATTTCGTGTCTTTATGCAGCCACTCTTTGGGCAGGACAGGCAAAATGATTTCATCCATCACTGCCTCATGAATAGCTTTGGCACTGATTTCAGGCGAATGCTGGGTAGATAACACCACGGCATCAATGGCTATGGGTTTATTGTTTTCGTAGCGAAATGTTATTTGGCTCTTCGCATCAGGACGTAACCAAGGTAACGTCTTGTTTTTACGGACTTCGGCTTGGCGTTTGACCAAAAGATGCGAATAGGTAATAGGTGCAGGCATCAAGACATCAGTTTCATTGCTCGCGTAACCGAACATCAAGCCTTGATCGCCAGCGCCTTGCTCATGATCTTCCGCTTCATCTACGCCCATGGCGATATCGGCTGATTGTTTCCCTATTGCATTTAATACCGCGCAGCTTTGACCATCAAAACCTATATCACCATGGTCATAACCGATATCACATACGACTTTTCTAACCAAGGCTTCGGTATCAACCCAAGCATCTGTCGTGATTTCGCCTGCCAAAATCACCATTCCCGTTTTAACTAATGTCTCACAGGCCACGCGGGAACGAGGATCTTGCGCCAGCAAGGCATCAAGCACCGCATCAGAAATCTGGTCGGCAACCTTGTCAGGATGTCCTTCTGAAACGGATTCTGATGTAAATATGAAGTTATTGCTCACAATACTACCTCAATTAAAGTTGAAACCTAGATAACCAAAAGGCTGCATAGGCAGCCTATTTGTGTGTTAATGGTGGGCCCTGTAGGACTTGAACCTACGACCTGCCGATTATGAGTCGGATGCTCTAACCAACTGAGCTAAGGGCCCTGCGTGTATCAAAAAGCGATTTATTCGCCATCCAAGAAGCACCTTAATTGCTCCGATCTGGACGGATGCCGCAGCTTCCTTAAGGCTTTCGCCTCAATTTGACGGATACGCTCACGCGTCACATCAAACTGTTTGCCCACTTCTTCCAGGGTATGGTCGGTATTCATATTAATACCAAAACGCATGCGAAGAACTTTGGCCTCCCTTGCCGTTAAACCTGCCAATACATTCTGGGTCGATTCGCGTAAACCCGCAATTGTTGCCGCTTCAATTGGAGACAGGACTCTTGCATCTTCTATAAAATCACCTAAATGCGAATCTTCATCATCGCCAATCGGCGTTTCCATGGAGATAGGTTCTTTGGCGATTTTCAATACCTTACGGACTTTGTCTTCAGGCATTTCCATACGCACTGCCAGTTCTTCCGGAGTCGCTTCGCGACCCAATTCCTGAAGAATCTGCCTTGAAATCCGGTTCAGTTTGTTGATTGTTTCAATCATATGCACCGGAATTCGGATAGTCCTGGCTTGATCGGCTATGGAACGGGTAATGGCTTGCCTGATCCACCACGTTGCATAAGTTGAAAACTTATAACCGCGCCGATATTCAAATTTATCAACCGCTTTCATAAGGCCGATATTGCCTTCCTGAATCAAATCAAGAAACTGCAAGCCACGGTTGGTATATTTTTTCGCAATGGATATGACCAAACGCAAATTAGCTTCGATCATTTCCTTTTTGGCGCGCCTCGCCTTTGCCTCACCAATCGAAATACGGCGATTAATGTCCTTTAAATCGCCAATTGTTAATCCATACTGGGCTTCAATATCAGCCAATGCTTTTTGGGCTTTACGTATGTCTTTCTCATGTCCTTTCACAACAGCCGAATACGGATTATTTTCATCCAAATATTGGGCCAGCCATTCTGTGCGGGTTTCATTATCTGCATAAGCAGCAATAAAATCCTGGCGGGACATTTTTGCTTTTTTTACAAAAATGTCATGTATCAACCTTTCATGTGCCCGAACGGAAGCCACTCCATCTGGAATAATGGCTGAAAGCTTTTTCAGGTATTGTGGTGTCCATTTAAATTCTATGAACAAGCCCGCCAGTATTTCAAAAGCTTCTTCTGTCTGTTTGCTAGCATAACCGTATTTACTGATGGCGCCTGACACTACTTTCAGTTGCTCCCTGAGTTGGTCAATTTTTTCTTTGACTTCCCCGTGATTGAGACCTTTTAAATCTTCTTCCGGGCTAGCAACTTCGACCACCTCATTAGCCGGTGGGCTAACTAATAAATCATCAGGTTCACTCAAGTCGGCAAATCCCGAAATCATATCTGTCAATCTAACACCACTTTCTTCCTCAGAAATGGAATCGAATGACTGCAAAACATCTTCAACAACCACACAAGAACGGGAAATTGCCTTCACCAGCTGGTGATTGCCTTCTTCAATGCGTTTGGCAATCTTTAATTCGTCCGTCCGGGTCAATAGCTCAACCGAACCCATTTCACGCATATACATCCGCACCGGATCGGTCGTCCGGCCAAACTCGCTATCGACAGAAGCTAGAGCGGCGACCTCTTCTGCATCCTCATCGTCAGTCGTAACAGCGGCTGAATCGGTAATCAGCGAATCATCATCAGGCGCAGCTTCGTACACCTGAATTCCCATATCATTGATAATGCCAATGAAATCTTCGATTTGCTCCGGATCGGCAATATCACTGGGCAGATGGTCATTCACCTCGGCATAAGTCAGGTATCCCTGTGCTTTGCCTTTGGCTATCAACTGTCTAAGTTGGGACTGCTGCTGCTCTTGATTCATACTTTACCCACGTTATTTAAGTTACAATCTACCGAGACTAACAGTAAATTATACTATAAATATTGTTAAAAAGCACCGCTTCGTTTAAGGGCCAATAGCTTTCTAAACAACTCTTTTTCGGAAGGGTCTAATGCTGTTATACCTTTTGCTGACAATCTGTCAAAGCTAACAGAGTTAGCTCGCGCAAGCAATTTATCCAAGCCCTCAATGAATTCAGTTTCTACACCTTCTGTATTGACACTTTGATCCGAAGCAGACAGTTTCACTATCGCTAGATTTTTGAGTATTTTTTCATGTGGATGATTCCGAAACTGCTCCAATAATACTGCGGTATTGATCGGTTTTTTTTCCAAAACGACCGCAAGTATCTCTTTGAACAACTGAATACCAGGAAATTCCAGGCCATCCCAAATAATTTCCCTTTGTTCCACCTTATCAATAAGACCTGGATGCTGTACCAATAAGGCGATGACCAACCGTGGCAACGATAGCAAGCCACTCCCGTGCCTTCTATTGCTTATTGATTTGAGGTTAAGTCTAGCCGAGTTCCCTGAAACATCCAGCACATCCGATCGGGTTAACTCTTTAAGCCTGGCAAACATCATATCCCGGAATACACCCTGAGGCAGTTTCTCCAAATAAGGTTTTGCCTTATTTATCAATTGTGAGCAGCCTTCCAACTCGGCTAGGTTAAGCCCACCTGATAAAGCGCCAAAAAAATAATCTGATAACGGCTGGGATTGCTGCACGCGCTCGGCAAATTTATCAGCCCCTTCTTCACGAACCAACGAATCAGGATCATGGTGTTGCGGCAGCAACATAATGCGAATTTGCCGACCGTCTTTGAGTGAGCTAAAAGCTGGCTCCATTGCACGCCAAGCGGCATCACGTCCGGCGTTATCGCCATCAAAACAAAACACCAGTTCGGATGAAAAACGAAACAATAAATCGAGATGGGCTTGCGATGTCGCAGTCCCCAAAGTTGCCACCGCATAATGAATTCCACACCCCGCCAAGGCAATGACGTCCATATAGCCTTCAACGATGAGAATTCTTTTGGGCTTCGCGTCTTTACGCAACAACTCGAAGAGGCCATACACCTCCTTGCCTTTATGAAAGACTGGCGTTTCCGGTGAGTTCAGGTATTTGGGCAATGAATCATCCAGGACTCGCCCTCCAAACCCCACAATCCGGCCACGCTTATCCCTGATAGGGTACATGACACGCCCCCGAAAGCGGTCATAAACCTTGCCGTCTTTATTGATCGACATACCCGCTTGAATTAGCTGGTTTTGGTCAAACCGATCCGCTAAAGCCTGCCATTCATCGGGCGCATAACCGAGCATAAACGCCTGTGCAATTTCATCGCTGACACCTCTGGATTTTACATAGCTGACGGCTCTTTCCCCGGCCTCATCAGTTCTAAGACACTTTACATAAAAAGCCGCCACCTGCTCCAGAAGCTGGTAATGGTCACTGACACTTTCCTTTTTTGGCGTGGACACTTGAAAATCAGTTGTTTCCCTGGGTACGTCAACGCCTACAAAAGTGGCGAGATCTTCGACGGCTTCGACGAAATCCAGATGATTAAAGTCCATCAGAAAACCAATCGCATTGCCGCTTGCACCGCAGCCAAAACAATGGAAAAACTGTTTATTTCGGTTAACTGAAAAACTAGGAGTTTTTTCGGAATGGAACGGACACCGGGCGACAAAATTTGCGCCGGTTTTTTTTAGAGGGACGTGTGCGTCGATTAAATCGACAATATCAACCCGAGTTAAGAGGTCATCGATAAAATACCGGGGGATTCTACCGGACATCGCCAGAGCCGGAAAGTTTAGTTGGACAGCGCAACCTTGATTTTGGCGCTGACGACTGACATATCGGCGCGTCCTTGCATTTTTCCTTTGAGCAACCCCATCACCTTGCCCATGTCCTTAACCGATTCGGCGCCCGATTCGGCAACGGCCGCATTTACCATGCCATCAATTTCTTCTTCGCTAAGGGCTTGGGGGAGAAAATCCTGGATCACCAGAACTTCCGCCTCTTCAATAGCGACTAAGTCAGTTCTGCCAGCATCGGCAAATTGCCTAATGGATTCACGGCGTTGCTTTAACATCTTGTCAAGAACCTGGAGAGCACGCCCGCCATCCACTATTATGCGCTCGTCAACCTCAACCTGCTTGATGGCAGCGAGAATCAACCGGATGACTGCCAGCCTGGATTTATCGCCTCCTTTCATTGAGGCCTTCATATCGTCCTTGATACGGTCTGTTAACAACCCTGACATAACTGTGCTTTAGAGTGCGGGACGTCCACGACGCAAGTTTTTGAGTGCATAGCGCTCGCGTGCCAGTTTCTTCAAATGGCGTTTAACCGCAGCCGCGCCTTTACGTTTGCGCTCTGATGTGGGTTTTTCATAGAATTCGCGGCGTCGTACTTCTGCCAACACACCAGCCTTTTCACAAGCACGTTTGAATCGGCGAATAGCAATATCGAAGGGTTCATTTTCTTTAAGTTTGACTGAAGGCATATTTTCCTAATTATGTTAGTATCTGGACAAAAGGCTCAAGCGCGGACAACTTTAGCCGACGCAATAAAAAGAACCGCAAATTATAACCTTACTTTTATTTTTTTCAAAAACTCAATGACTATTTTAGGGATAGAAACCTCTTGCGATGAGACTGGCGTTGCCATTTACCACTCCGAACGCGGCCTAATCAGCCACTTTCTCTACAGTCAAGTCGATATGCACAACGAATACGGCGGCGTGGTGCCGGAACTGGCATCACGCGACCATATTCGAAAACTAGTGCCGCTTATCAAACAAACCCTGCAAGAAAGCTACCTGCAAAAAAACGACATTAACGGGATTGCTTACACCGCAGGCCCTGGGCTGATGGGCGCTTTGCTGGTCGGCGCGGCCACCGCGAGAAGCCTGGCTTGGGCTTGGCGAATTCCTGCCATAGCAATACACCACATGGAAGGCCATCTACTCGCGCCCATGTTAGAAGAAAACCCACCGGAATTTCCCTTTGTCGCGTTATTGATTTCCGGTGGCCACACCTTGCTGGTGCAAGTCGAAGGCATTGGCCGCTATCAGTTATTGGGCGAATCACTGGATGATGCCGCCGGTGAAGCCTTCGACAAGACGGCCAAACTGTTGGGCTTAAGCTATCCAGGCGGAGCCAAATTAGCTGAACTTGCCGAGCAGGGCAGACCGACCTTTAAATTCCCCCGCCCAATGACCGACAGGCCAGGGCTGGATTTCAGCTTTAGCGGACTAAAAACTTTTACACTCAATACCTTCAACAATAGCCAAAAAACCGACCAGGATAAAGCCAACATCGCTGCCGCTTTTCAACAAGCCGTTGCCGAAACACTGAGCATCAAATGCAAACGCGCTATCCAGCAAACTGGAATTAAACGGCTGGTGGTAGCTGGAGGTGTTAGCGCCAACAAACAGATTCGCGCTTCTTTACGCGAAATGGCCGAGCAGGAAAACAGCAAAATTTATTTCCCCAGGCCCGAATTTTGCACCGACAACGGCGCCATGATTGCCTACGCAGGCTGTCAGCGCTTGCTAAGAAGGGAGCAACAAGGCCTGGAAATATTAGCCAGACCACGTTGGCCGATCAACGAATTACTTTAAATCCAGGAACTACGACCACAACTTACTCTTCCCTAGCCAACAAACGTTGTATATTGCCCCTATGCCGAACCAACAAAAACACCATCATCACCAAAGCCGCACAAACAATAACCTTATCACCCAAAATAAACCAAGCGTAAACCGGTGACAAAACCGAAGCAGTCAACGCAGATAACGATGAAATCTTGCGTAGCTTGTAGACCAAAAGCCAAGTGCCGATAACCGCTAACCCCAACAACCAGGAAAAACCCAGCAAAACCCCTAAAGAAGTGGCAACACCTTTACCGCCCTTAAAGCCAAAAAATACCGGATAAAGATGCCCGAAGAATGCAGCCAAGCCAATTAACGCTTGTAGCAAGGGTGGCATTCCCAAAAAATTGGCCAGATAAACAGGCAGAAAACCTTTTAATAAATCCCCCAACAAGGTTATTCCTGCGGCTTTTTTACCGCCGATACGCATTACATTGGTCGCGCCTGGATTGCCTGAACCCTGCTCGCGGGGATCAGCCAAACCCATCATGCGGCAAATAATAATGGCGCATGATACTGATCCCAATAAATAAGCCGCAGGAATTAACAACCATTCAATCATCGTATACCTTCACTATCCAAAACTTGTATCAACGGCGCATATCCCGGATACTTACCGCTTTATTAAAAAAGTGGCACATCATAACCGGAAAATGCTATGGACATTATATTTTTAGGTGGCCTCGAAATCGAGACCATTATTGGTATCTATGACTGGGAAAGGCAAACCAAACAAACCGTAATACTGGATATAGAAATGGCTTATGACATCCAAAAAGCCGCAGAAACCGATGATATTCAACATACCCTGGATTATAAGGCGGTATCCAAACACATCATCGCCTTTGTAGAAGGCAGCAGTTTTTTTCTGGTGGAAAAACTGACGGTGGAAATAGCCAATATTATCCGTAACGAATTCAATGTGCCCTGGGTAAAAATCACCTTGAACAAAAAAGGGGCAATCCGAGGCGCCAGCGATGTCGGGATCGTCATCGAACGAGGCGAAAAATAACATGCCAACCGGGTATATCAGCATAGGCAGCAACATTGACAAAGACAAGCACATCCCTGCCAGTTTAAAGGCGCTTACCGAGCGCTTTGGGCAGCTAACCCTGTCAAGTATTTATGAATCTGAACCTATCGGCTTTTCCGGCGACCCGTTTTATAACCTGATCGCAGGGTTCGACTCTAACCTGGACATTAAAGAAATAATCCAGCAATTACGGCAAATTGAACTGGACAATGGCCGTAACCGTGACTGTAAAAAATTTTCCGCCCGAACGCTTGATCTCGATTTGGTGCTCTATGGCGACCTTATCATCAACGATGGCCGCATCCAGATACCCCGCGACGAAATAGAACGCTATGCGTTCGTGCTGGAACCGTTGGCAGAAATTGCCGGAGACTTACAGCATCCTGTCAGCCACATCCGTTATGCGGATTTATGGGAAAAATTTGACAAATCCAACCTGAAACAACATCGTGTTACGACTGATGGGTAACAGTAGGTAGGGCGAATTAGACGCGCAAAATTGTTCAATCTATAGAAAAATAAGATTTTCCGCGCGTCGTAATCCGCCGTCTAGCAAGATGCCACATTCGGTGGTTTACGCCGCGCAGAAACATCGATAGTTGCTATGGCTCAGTAGATTTGCCGACTAACCCTCCCTACAAGTCACCCGCCGTACGGACGTGTCTCAATCACCGTCGGTAATGTCCACCTGCATTATCAAGAAGACGCTTCTGCGCTTCAAAATGGCGTTCGATATATCCAAGCTCAAAGCGTTCATGGCGTGTCTGGGTTGCAACTCTTTCAATCATTTCGGGAGCAAGCAGGGTCAAAGGCCGACCGGTACTCATGGCTAGAATTTGAATTTGGGCAACCCGCTCGACGAAGTAAAGGTCGTCGAAGGCCTGCGCTACTGTCGGTGCGGCTGTGATAATTCCATGATTGCCCAAAAATAGCACGTCGGCCTCGCCCAGTATCTTTGTCATCCGTTCTCCCACCGAGTCCGACAAAGCCACCCCGTCGTAATCGGTGTCATAGGCAACCCGGCCATAAAAGCGGCAAGCGGTTTGGAGCGCCCATTCAAGACGGCCACCGGCAATCATGGTCAGCGCTGTCGCGTTAGGCTGGTGGGTATGCAGCAAGACTTTGGCACGAGGAACGAGCCGATGGATCGGGGCATGGATATGGTGCGCTGATGGTGAGGGTGCGCCGTCGCCACTAACAACTTTGCCGTTGAAATCGCAGACAATCAGGTTTGAAGCCGTAATTTCCGAGAAATGCAGGCCGAATGGGTTTACCAGGAAATGCCGGTTGTCGGGCAATACGGCGGAGAAGTGATTGGCAATCGCCTCGTGCAAATTGTTAGCCACCACCAGATGAAAGGCCGCAGCCAGATCCACGCGAAGGTTCCATTCGGCCTCATTCATGTTCAGCATGAGACTAAGACTAAGCGGAGTTTAGTGGTTACAGACTTATGCATGATTTGAAAATTGATTTGAGATGAAAGAATTTTATTGTGTTTTCACAATGTGTCAATTAGTGCCGTGTGATTGGTAAAGTTATTACGGCATAGAATGGATAAAGCACGTAGGGCGGATTAGACGCGCAAGCCATTCATGTTTCAGATAGGTAAGGACTTTCCGCGCGTCGTAATCCGCCATTTCGACGGACACCGCAGTTGGCG
>NZ_JBKKBJ010000035.1:0-4124 GCF_046714055.1 Methyloglobulus sp.
AATATCGTTTTAATCGACGCTTTAAGTCGGATGCGTTAGTGCCAAGATTAGTGCGTGCATCAGCCTTAACACCGCCGATGCCCGGACGGTTGCTAAAATTGGCTGAAGCTTATTGGTAATCAGATAAACCTATGTTGTAAGGACGTTATGCTACTTTCACAGTCTCGCTAGCAGAGTGTTGAAAAACACGTCCTAGTATTCGGGCTTGTTTTTCAGTAAGTGAAATAATAGATTGACGGTCAATGCGATCAACAAAAGCAGGATGCCTAGGGCTAAGCCCAATTCAAAATCACCTTTTCCGGTTTCCATGGCGATAGCGGTTGTCATGGTGCGCGTCGTTCCTTGTATATTGCCGCCCAGCATCATCGCGGCACCGACTTCTCCTATGGCTCGGCCAAATCCAGTTATGATGCCCGCGCTAATGACGTAACGTAATTCGCTCAAGGCGAGTATGATTTGTTGATGTGTTTTAGCGCCAAGAGTCTTTAGGGTGGTCAACATGCGTTTATCGGCAGAATCGACTGCCAGTAAAGTCATGTTCATGATTATGGGCAGAATAAGGCAGGCTTCACCCAGGATAACGGCATCCTCCGTATATAATAGACCGAATTCCCCTAATGACCCTTTACGGCTGAGCAGCCCATAAAAGATCAGGCCTATCATCACGGTGGGCATAGCCATCAGGGTATTGAGCGCGTGCCGGATGAACGATTTACCGATAAATTCTTTAATTCCTACCCAGATTCCCAGAAGTACGCCCAACAAACCAGAAAAGGTCGTTGCGATAAGCGAGATTTTCAATGAAGTCCAAACTATTTCGTAAACATTCGGGTCGAATTTCAATATAAGCTGAATGGCTACAGAGATAGAATCCGAGAAATAAGCCATTACACACTTAACCAGTGGCCTGATTTACCGCCTTCTTTTTCTAATAATCGTACTGATTGAATCACCATGCCGCGATCCATGCCCTTACACATGTCATAAATAGTGAGCAAGGCGATTTGCGTGGCGGTCAGCGCTTCCATTTCTACCCCTGTCTGTCCGATGGTTTTGACGGTAGACTGGCAACGCACCCTGTTGTTATCAAGCTCTGGGGTCAGGTCAATTTCGACATGGGTGATGAAAATAGGATGACAAAGCGGGATCAAATCCGCCGTTTTTTTGCAGCCCATAATCCCTGCTATTCGTGCTATGGCAAGTACATCACCTTTTTTATGCCCCATATCAATAATCAGTTTGAGGGTATCCCCTTGCATATCAATATAACCTTCAGTTATTGCTATACGTTGAGTGACCGATTTTTCGCTGATATCGACGATGTGGGCTTCACCCGCTAGATTAAAATGTGGTGTGTTTGTCATTTGTGAGTAAAATTTCCTTTTACAACAGTTTAAGGTATCTTGGTTTATGTGTTTATTGTGTGACTACGGGAATATCCATGTCAATTAAAGTCCGTTATTTTGCAAGCTTGAGTGAACGTGTGGGTCGGACTGAGAGTGACCTGGAGTTTATGCAAGCCATGACGGTACGGGACGTTTGGCAGCTTGATGCAATAGGAAAACCAATTCCCGATAATGTGCTGGCAGCAGTCAATATGGAATATGCTGATCTTGATTTCCATGTGCAAGATGGTGATGAAGTGGCGTTTTTCCCACCGGTAACTGGGGGGTTAAGTTGAAAGTAAAAATTTGCACAGAAGCTTTCAATCCCTGGCAAGAAACTCAGGACTATCAAGATACAGCAGCACTAGAAGCTTCAGCTAAATTTGGCGCAACCAGCATTTTTATAGGCACTATGCGGGACTACAATGACGGCGTTCATGTGCAAAGTATGACGCTAGAATATTATCCAGGCATGACAGAAAAACAGCTGGGAAAAATTCTTGCCGATGCTGGACAGCGCTGGCAAATCATTGACGCAACTATCGTACACCGGATCGGAGAAATCCGTCCTGATGATACGATTGTTTTGGTGGCAGTGTGGGCATCGCATCGGGGCGATGCGTTCGATGCCTGTCGATTCATCATGGAAGCCTTGAAATCGATCGCGCCGTTCTGGAAAAAGGAGGTGTTAAGCTCAGGTCAAACGCGTTGGGTTGAAAAAAATACCGATGGTTATCGGAAAACCTGATTAAAATTCGTGCGTCAAAGCAATAAGCATCGGCTTTGGCGTAGTATGCTGGTTACTTGTGGTAAGTTTCTGCCCTGTATTGCTGGCAGAAAACAAAAGCGTATCAATGAATCATTGCCCGCCTGAACAGCAAAAGACATTGCCGTTATCGTCAATGATAGCGACTCCCTAAGTGTTCAGGTTGTCAAATATTACCTGGAAAAATTTTATAGAAAATCGGCAGGATGTGATGTTTTACTTCACAGGATTAACGCTCGTACAGAAAATCACCCGAAATGTATATTTACCCAGCGCGGATGACGACCATTCAACTTCGGCTGGGACATTTTATCGGATAGCTCCCAAATGTCTATCCTTGATTGGCAGCAATCCGAGGCTACAGGCAGTTATGGTACGGGTTGTAGAATCTTTGGCGAAGCCCTTTCCCAAGCCGAAATAATAAAAAGCTAAGAAAACTCTGAATAAGTCCTTCGATAGGTTCAGGACGAACGGTGATGTGTCGATTCCGTTCGTAGTGAGTCCTTCAGCTAATTCAGGAGAGGCTTGTAGGGCTATGGGCGGCATCAACTTGTTCAGAGGTTCCCTAAAAAGCTGGCTTATCGTCTAAGGCCTTATAACGGTCAATGCTAGTGAGAATTTCTTCTTTTGCGTGGTCAATTCCAAACCAGCCTTCAATAATCACCCATTTGCCCGGCTCCAGATCTTTATAATGTTTGAAAAAATGGGAGATTTTCGACAACTTGTCGGCAGGGATGTCTTTGTAGGTACTGACACCATTGTAAGAAGGGGTGAGTTTTTGTACGGGTACGGCAAGCACCTTGCTATCTTCCCCGGCTTCATCAATCATCTTGAGCAAACCGATGGGCCGGCAACGGATCACAGAACCGCTCAACACCGGGTCGGGCGTGATAACCAAAACATCAACGGGATCACCGTCACCGGAGAGACTTTGCGGAATGTACCCATAGTTGCTTGGGTATTGCATGGCAGTCCCCATAAAGCGGTCAACGGTCAGCGCACCGGTATGTTTGTCGATTTCGTATTTTACCGGACTGCTATAAGCCGGGATTTCGATCACAACATTGATATCATCAGGAACATTCCTTCCGCTAGTGATTTTCATGGGTGGTAGGCATCCGATTTAATGAATAGTAGAATTGGCTTATTATAGCAGTTGCTGTTAACTTAAAAGAGAATCCGAATGCAGGGCCATTTACGAAAGATGCGTGCCAAGCTGGACAATCCAGTGCAGTATGAACTGCTGTTAAGCGATCAGGCTATTCCCTTGAACCCCTTGATTGGCAAGCCGATCAAACTGGTTTATTCCGGTAATATTTTTTGTGTGCATTGTGGACGGGCGACAAAAAAAAGCTTTAACCAAGGTTATTGTTATCCCTGTTTTATCTCGCTCGCGCAGTGCGATATGTGCATCCTGAAGCCGGAGACCTGTCATTATGCCGCCGGAACATGCAGGGAACCCGCCTGGGGGGAAGCGTTCTGTATGCAGCCCCACACCGTCTATCTGGCTAATTCCAGCGGCATCAAAGTCGGCATTACCCGCCAGAACCAGATACCGACACGTTGGATAGATCAGGGCGCAGTGCAGGCCTTGGCTATTTTTAAGGCGCAATCACGGTATGTTTCGGGGTTGGTTGAGGTTGTCATAGCCAAGCACATCAGCGATAAAACCAGTTGGCAACAAATGCTGAAAAATAATGTTGAGGTAGTCGATTTGGCTGCAAAACGCGATGAGCTTATGGTGATTTGCCAAGCAGAACTGGCTGAAATTGCCCAACGTTTTGGGACGCAGGCTTGTGAGTTTCTACCCAATGGACAGGAGGTAGACATTCACTACCCCGTAAATCGGTATCCCGATAAGGTCAAGTCCTTCAATTTGGATACCAACCCGGAAGTATCGGGAATTTTGGAAGGCATTAAAGGACAGTACCTGTTGCTAGATACTGGTGTGATTAACTTACGTAAATATTCAG
>NZ_JBKKBJ010000036.1:0-6252 GCF_046714055.1 Methyloglobulus sp.
TGGTTACGCAATGACTCGACGCGATGTCGGAATGCTTTGCATTTTCACTACGCAAAAAAACGCTTCGTGAAAACGCCCAGCCCTATCGCTTCTGGGGACTACTCGACTCCTGTCTCGCAGCGATTGAAAATGAAGTATTTTTGTAGGTGATTCTACAACATAGTAAACAAATTCATCATCATTGAAAAAGTTGTTTGATATGGTATGATCGAACCAAAACTTAATATTAGAATCCTTTGGGAGTGTTTTTCCAAAGCACAGTTCAAGTCTTTCTAAAGAAGTAGTTCGTTCTATTATATTAAGCTTTCCAGAAATTTCAGACGATTCAACAATAAAGTTTTTTTCAATTAATCCGCCAGAATGATAAATATGCTTTTTTATTGACTTTATATCATCAAGGGCCAAGATGTCGTAGTACTCTGAAACGTAAGCAGTTGCGCCTCTTTTGCCATGAAAACGAATTACATAGTGAAGCTGATTTATAAAAAATTTAGATTTAATATCTAATATTATTGGCTTTTGATTAATCTTAAGAATAGAACTAACCAGCTTGTTTGTGACTGATTTAAAATTTCGCGAATTTGTATAGTCTATCCAAAGATAATCGCTTAAAAATGGATGAAGCGGATGTTCGTCTATTTTAATTGTTATAACTTTAAAGTCTCGATCGGACATTCTTTTCTGTATGGCGATTCTTAACTCTTCATGTACCCAGCGTGAAGTCATTGAATTTTCGCTAGCTATAAGTAAAAACACATTTGCACGAGAAATTCCATTCGCTATGCTGTCGGTAAGTGAGTCTCCAGCATAAATTGTCCATTCGTCAAACCATACATCAATATTTCTGGCAAGTAAGTGCTTTCCTAGTTTTTTCGCGATTTGTTTGTCAGCCTTGTTGTGGCTAATAAATACGACGTAACCAGACATGACCATTACCCCATCAGGTTTCTACTTCAAAAGTAAGCCTAACTAATAATTATAAAGTTTCCGTATATTTACCATGTTTAAGACTTTAATTAAAATAGAATTGTAATTCTATCCCAATTTTCTAACTGTATATCGTCCCATAATAGTTTGATATACGGTTCTGTAAATCATGACAAACTGTCATTCCACCTGACTCCTTGAAATAATCCTGCCAGAAAATTTTTACACCTGACAATCCCTTACCCTAATTCTTAATCCCAATCCCCTTATGTAACAAAAACAAACTAAACAACGCCAACACCACTATAAACCCAACAATCATCATCAGCGCAAGCTGGATATCCACATCCGTCACGCCTATCATGCCGAACCTGAACGCGTTAATCATGTACAAGATAGGGTTGCCCATTATGACCGTCTGCCAAAAATCGGACAGCATGTCCACGGAATAAAAAACCCCGCCCAGATAGCTTAACGGCGTTAGGACAAAATTGGGGATAATGGAAATATCGTCAAAACTTTCTGCCAGCACGGCGTTTATAAATCCCGCCAATGAGAATAAGGTGGCTGTCAGAATGGCAACGGTGATGGTAACCCCCACATGCAGCACCACGATGTCGGCAAATAGCATGGAGATTAACGCCACCACAACGCCCACCAGTAACCCCCTGAATATGCCGCCACTGACGTAACCGCTCAAGATGACCCAGTTTGGCACCGGCGCGACCAGCAACTCTTCAATATTGCGCTGGAATTTGGTGGAGTAAAAGGACGAGACGACATTCGAGTAGGAATGGCTGATGACCGACATCAAAATAATGCCGGGGACTATGTAATCCATATAGCTTGCGCCACTGATTGTGCCGATGCGGCTACCGATCAACTTGCCGAAAATCAGGAAATATAAGGCGGTCGTAATCGCTGGCGGCAACAGGGTTTGCGGCCATATCCGCAAGAAGCGGTAGACTTCTTTCTTGATGATGGTCTTGAGGGCGATGCTGTAGTTCATGGTTTGATAGCCCTCACCCTAGCCCTCTCCTTTATGCCCTTTGGGTACTGGGGGAGAGGGGATTATCATGGATTCATTATTATTTTCCGCCGATTTGGAGTGAATCAAATCCATAAACAACTGTTCAAGACGGTTACTCTTGTTTTTCAGGCTGAGGACTTTGATGTTATTTGCGCTTAGCTGGCAAAACAACTGGTTAAGGCCAATCGCCTTGGGTACTGACACATCCAATACCTTGTCGCTGACACGTTCGATATGGCAACCGTCCAGCACTGGAACAGCCACAAGCGGCTCGGCCAAGTCCAACACAAAATGATCTACATTCAACCGAGCCAGCAGGCTTGCCATATCGGAGTTTTCGACGATTCTGCCTTGATCGATAATGGCAATATTCCGGCACAGGCTTTCCGCTTCTTCCAGGTAATGGGTAGTTAAGATGATGGTCGTACCCTGCTGGTTGACTTCTTGCATCATTTTCCACATAGACCTGCGAATTTCTATGTCAACGCCTGCGGTCGGCTCGTCCAAAATCAGCAGCTTGGGGGCGTGTACCATAGCCCGTGCGATCATCACGCGGCGTTTCATGCCGCCGGATAAGCGCCGGGAAATGCTATTGCGCCTATCCCACAAATCCATTTGCTTAAGGCAGTGTTCAGTCCTTTGTAGCGCGAGTTTACGCGGTATGCCGTAATAACCAGCCTGATTCAATACGATACTTTGTACGGTATCGAACTGGTTAAAATTGATTTCCTGAGGCACAAGCCCAATGCAGCTTTTAGCTTTTTCCCGTTCCCGTACCAGGTCATGCCCAAAAATACTGACCGACCCACTGCTTACAGTCACCAGGGAGCTTATAATGCCGATTGCCGTTGATTTACCGGCACCGTTCGGCCCCAACAAAGCAAAAAAGTCACCGGCTTCAACTTCCAAGTCGATGCCTTTTAACGCTTCAAAACCATTTTTGTAGGTTTTTTTTAGGTTGCTGATGGATAATGCCTTCATGCTGCAATTAATACTTAACGGGAATTCCCAAATCAGTTAAATTAAGGCCATAGCCACATAACTGGATTATTTTGGATGACAAAAATGCGCCATTTTAGCAGAAGCCACCCTCCTTCGTAGCGAAAACAGGATTTCCATGCAAAAGAAACCGCCCCGCAGTGTGGCTGCTGTAGACCTGGGTTCTAACAGCTTCCACATGATTGTTTGCAGCTTGACCGATGGCAAACTGCAAACGGTCGACCGCCTGAAAGAAATGGTCAGGCTGGCCGCAGGACTCGACAAAAAAAATGTCCTGGATCAGGACACACAAAAACGGGCTTTGGCTTGCCTGGAACGGTTCGGCCAACGGATCCGCGATTTTCCACCCGAAAGTGTACGGGCAGTTGGCACTAATACCTTACGTAATGCCAAAAATGCACAGCAATTTCTGGAAAAAGCAGAGAAAGCCTTAAATCACCCTATCCATATCATTTCCGGGATAGAGGAGGCACGGCTAGTCTATCAAGGCGTTGCACACAGCGTCGGCAGCACGGCTGACCTAAGGCTGGTCGTTGATATAGGCGGCGGCAGCACAGAATACATCATCGGCAAAGAAGACACACCAAAGAAGAAGGAAAGCCTTTCTATGGGTTGCGTATCGATGAGTAACCTTTTTTTTAGTCAGGGGCAATTATCAAAAAACGCTTTCAACAAGGCCATCCTGTTTGCCGAACAACAACTGGAACCCTTCCAGAAAAAATTCCATCGCAGACACTGGGATCAGGCCATAGGCTCATCAGGCACTTTACGCTCGATTGATAAGGTGCTGCAAGCCAAAAACTGGAGCAATGACGGCATCACCATGACCGGCCTGGAACATCTGGTCGATCATATTAAACAGTGCACACACGTCAATGAACTGAATTTACCGGAATTGGATCCCGAACGACTGCCCGTATTTCCCGGCGGCGTAGCCATTGCCTACGCCACCTTCAAAAATCTCGATATCGAACAAATGAGCGTTTCTGACGGCGCTCTCCGTGAAGGGCTAATCCAGGATTTATTGGGGCGTATTTACGACCATGATATTCGCTCCGCCACCGCAAAAACGCTGGCAGACCGTTATCACACCGATAAGCAACATGCTGCCCGTATTAAGCAAACCGTCAACACCATGCTCGGCCAATTAAGTTGTGATTGCTGTTTGTCCAATAATGAGGAGGTTGCGCAATTTCTGGAATGGGCAGGAGAGTTGCATGAAATCGGGCATGATATAGCCCACAACCAATACCACAAACACAGCGCCTACATTATCGAGCATGGCGATTTGGCCGGATTTACTACCCAAGACCAAATCTTGCTGGCTACCATCACCCGTTCCCATCGGCGCAAATTCTTACGCTCCCGTTTCCATGTATTGCCTGCGCCTTGGAACACCCTCGCCCCATTCATGACCATCATCCTGCGCCTAGCTGTAGTGCTGCGCCGCAACCGCCAGGAACACGACCTGCCCGACTTTAAAATAGCCATCACCAAATCCAGGATCGAATTACGTTTTCCAGGCAACTGGTTACTCAATTCTCCCCTGACCCATGCTGACTTAATCCAGGAAGCCGATTACCTTAAACCTGCCGGATTTAAGCTGGAATTTTCCTGACGGGCTGATGAAAACCTTATTGCGTATCCTCCTATATTGTTTTGGCGCAATCATTATTGTGATTGTGATGCTGATTTCTTTCGGCATCAGCAATGAACCGGACATAAAACTCGACTGGGCGATGAGCCAAGCGGACATTAGCCGAGCCAAAAAAATTCTTCACGAAGGCTCCAAAACCAGGCCTGATGAAATAGGCACGATTGAACTAACAAAGGCAGACCTCAATCTGGCCGCCAATTACCTGTTAAACCGGTTCAGCAAAGGCCGGGCGTTGATTGTTTTAAAAACCAACAAGCTCAAGTTTATCGTCACTGCCACCTTACCAGAAAACAGTATAGGCAAGTATCTGAATATCACGTTTAGATTGGGCAACGAATACGGGAGTCAACTACCGACACTAACCAAGTTTAAGGCAGGAAAGCTGTTGCTCCCCTCCAAGGTTGCGGCTTTTGTTATTGATGCGGTTATCAAGCACACTTACTTAAATGAGTATTTTCTGCTGGCGACTGACCCCATCAAAGCGGTTACTATCGACGGCGAAAAAATCACGATCACCTACCACCCCAGCCAGGCAACGCTGGACACCGCCCGCGACCTACTCACCTATAACAACACAAGCAACAATCATGCTAATGTGTATCAAAGCAAATTAGTTGATATCGTCCGTCGTCACGATCCGGATTGGCGCTTGTCACTGGCAGAACTGTCAAAGCCATTGTTTGCGCTTGCCTATCAGCGCTCCTCCCTAGACACTGCGATTGAAGAAAACCGGATGGTCATCTACACGATTAATGACTATGTAAACAACCAAAAAATCGGTGCAGTTCCTTATTACCCCGCTTTTTTATATAAACGCATCGACCTGGCACAACACTTCATCGGCGCTGCGGCGATTACCGCATCAGCAAACAGCCAGATTGCCCAGGTGGTAGGGGAAGAAAAGGAATTACGGGATGCCCAGAGCGGAAGCGGCTTCAGCTTTGTTGACTTGGCCGCTGACAAAACCGGCACCCGCTTTGGAGAATTGGCAACTGCCTCGCCTGCCTCTGCCCGCAAACTGCAACAAACAATGGCAACCATCAAAGACTACACGGATTTCATGCCTGACCCACGGACCCTGCCCGAACACATGGACGAGGCCACGTTCAAAAAACGTTACGGCGCAATCAACAGCGAGGCCTACCAGAAAGTATCCAAACAGATAGATGCGTTGATTGCAGCGACACCTATCTATAGGAAGTAATTAAGAAAGAGAGGCAGAAACGCTAAGACTCTCACATAGCCGTCATTCCGGCATGGATTGCCGGAATCCAGAACACAGGGATGTGAAAAAACAGTTGTCAATATCAGGTATTGCCATCCATGGCTACTGGATCTCGGCAATCCATGCCGAGATGACGAGTTGTGAAGACACCTATATCCCTGGGAGAGGATTTTTAGGCTTCAATCAGTTAAACGTACTACCCGGCGTAGCTGGCAAAACCGGCATTTTTTGTTCAGGGAACTCACCCGTCAACGCATTCAGGAAAGCGACAATATCGGCAATTTCTTCTTTTGACAAGTCCTTATCCAATTGCAGTTTGCCCATCACCTTGACCGCTTCATTCAGTGTTTTCACCGCGCCATTATGGAAATAAGGCGCAGTCAGGGCGATGTTGCGTAAAGTCGGCACTTTAAA
>NZ_JBKKBJ010000037.1:0-5692 GCF_046714055.1 Methyloglobulus sp.
CCAATCAATATTTCCTGCATGGCTTAAGTACTCCCGCTACAATTTAAAATACGCCAGCATCGTAGCACAGCAAACTCTTGCAAGAAAGCAGGACATCCTCTATAACTATCACGAACAAGAACGTTAATTGGCTTTGCAAGACAGGCAAGGCGGGTATGATAGGGATAATTGGAAAACCATCAATCCCCGATCATAAAATTTGAGTGCGCTTTTTTTACTGACCGCTATCTGCTCATACCCCCATCTCAATCCCTGTTTTAAAACATCGAGGTAATTATCATGACAACCATAGCAGACCCCATCATTGGCAGTTGGTACAAAGATTTAGAAAACAACCTGAAGTTTAAAGTCATCAACATTGAAGATGACAGCGATTCGATTGAAGTCCAGTACCTGAACGGCGACATAGGCGAGTACGACCAGGAAAGCTGGTACGGATCAACTTTCGAGTACATCGAAGATCCTGAAGATTGGAGCGCTCCCTTCGACGACATTGAAAGTGACGACCTAGGGTATTCTGACACTGATGAACACAGGCCTAACCTTGAAGACGTGGATATTGAAGACTATTTGGATTAATTAGGGACAAGACATGAAAATGAGCGCCCAGGAGTTCCTGGACTGGCCATCAAAACGGATTACCCTGTTGGCGATGTCCGGCGCTGGGAAGACAACGCTTGCAAATAAATTGCCCAAGGCCAAGTGGTTTCATTATTCCGGGGATTACCGGATAGGCACAAAATATCTGGAAGAGCCGATCCTGGACAACATTAAACGCGAAGCCATGCACATGCCTTTTCTGCGTAATTTGTTGCTTTCCGACTCCATCCATATCAGCAACAAAATAACGGTTGATAATCTTGCGCCAGTGTCCAGCTTTCTCGGCAAACTGGGCAACCCTGAATTGAACGGGTTATCGCTACAAGAGTTCAAGCGCCGTCAAAAGTTGCATCACCAAGCAGAAGTTGCGGCGATGAAAGATGTGCCCGAATTTATTGATAAGGCCGAAGACATTTATGGTTATAAGCACTTTATCAATGATGCCGGTGGCAGTGTTTGCGAACTGGATAGCCAAGATGTGTTGGACACACTGGCACAGCATACGCTAATCATCTATATCAATATACCGTCCGCCCTGGAGAAAACCATTGTCGAACGTGCCAAAACCGACCCCAAGCCGCTTTATTACCGGGAAGCTTTTCTCGAAGACAAGCTGGCAGAGTATTTGCAGTTGAAAAGCTACGCAACCCCAAGCAGCATTCCACCTGACGAATTTGTGACATGGGTGTTCCCAGAGTTATTTAAGTCGAGGTTGCCCCGCTACCAGGCCATTGCCGACCGATACGGTTACACAATTGATGCAAACGATGCCGCCAATGTGAATAACGAAGACGATTTTATCCACCTTGTTGCACAGGCATTAAGCCACTAAGTTCCCATTAACGTTACTGATTATGCCTTTAGTTGCACACACGAATTTGCCGACATTCCGCCGTTTACAGGAGGAAGGCGAGGAGATATTAGACCCGGTACGCGCCAGCAATCAGGATATTCGGGAAATGCACATCGGCCTGCTGAACATGATGCCGGATGCTGCGCTGGAAGCGACGGAAAGGCAATTCCTCCGGCTGCTGGGGGCTTGTAACCAGATTGTGCAATTCCACGTACACTTGTTTACGGTAGAAGGGTTGACCAGAAGCCCAGAAACCCAAGCGCATATCGAAAAATATTACGAGTCATTCGACCAGATCAAACAAGATGGCCTTGACGGCCTAATAATAAGCGGCGCTAATGTCGTCGGCATAAAACTGGCTGAGGAAGATTTTTGGCAACCGTTAACCGAGGTTTTTTCCTGGGCCACACAAAATGTCACCTCGGTGCTCTGCTCATGCCTTGCTACCCATGCTTTAATCCAATATAGCTATGGTATTAAACGCACTCCCATAGGCAAAAAGCGCTGGGGGGTGTATGCACACAAAACTTTCAACCGGACACATCCCCTGGTTGCTGAAATCAACACGCGCTTTGATGTGCCGCACTCCCGCTTCAACGAAATATTTCAAAGCGACATGGAAAAGCATGGGCTTAAAGTATTGGTCGCCAGCAAAGAAGCGGGCGTACACTTGGCCGTTAGCCCCGACGGATTCCGTACCGTGTTCTTCCAAGGCCATCCGGAATACGATGACATTAGTTTGCTAAAAGAATACAAACGTGAAGTGTTGCGCTTTTACGGGGGAGAACTGGACGCCTATCCGCCCTTTCCGGAAAATTATTTTAATGTTGCCGCCCAGCAAGTTTTCTTAGCTTATGAACAACACGTCAAACATGCCAAACAAACCGGCACCAAACTTGAAGAATTCCCTGAACATCTGATATTGGAACACATTGACAACACCTGGCGCGATACCGCAAAAGCCGTCTTCAATAACTGGCTGGGGAAAATCTACCAACTCACCAACCAAGACCGGCGTTTGCCGTTCATGGAAGGCATTGATCCAAACAATCCGCTGAATTTATAGGTCAAGCATAAATGCACGAAACCTTTCTGCAACAGGCGCTGCAATTGGCGGCGGATAATGCCGATGGAGAGGGTGGGCCGTATGGTGCAGTCATCGTCAAGGACAATCGCGTCATTGCCGCCAGCGCCAACAAGGTCACCAGCGCCATCGACCCCACGGCACATGCCGAGATTATGGCGATTAGGGCAGCTTGCATGCAGCTTAACGATTTTCGGCTGACTGGTTGTGTGCTATACACCAGTTGTGAGCCTTGCCCCATGTGCCTGGGCGCGATCTACTGGGCAAGGCTAGATACGGTTTATTATGCCTGCAATCGCTTTGATGCAGCCGCTGCCAACTTTGATGACAGCTTTATCTATGATGAAATTAACTTGTTGCCTCAACACCGTCGTATCCCCATGCTGCATATCGATCTGCCTAATGCACGGAAGCCATTTGATATCTGGAACCAGAAAGCTGACAAAATACCGTACTGAAAGGACAATCAAGCTTAGTCAGGTAGGCTGCCTGCCTACTTGTTTGGCACAACCCAACATTTTTATAGGCCGGTGCTGGGCTTGGCTTGAAGAACCGCCACTAATTCTGTATATCTTGAATGTTTTGTATATTTTCTACTTTTTTTGGCGGTTGCGTTGCACTCGCAGGAGGCGCCACTCCATTCTGAACGGCAGGTGCAGGTGCAGCTACACTAGCACCTGTTGGGGCAACCGTTTCCGCTGGTTTTGGCACATCAAGCACTTTGGGCTTATCCGCCACTTTAATCAACCAACCGATTGTCGAGTAGCACCCTAAAATCGCCGGAATACGGGCGCTAATACGAACGGATTTTCCGGTAAACTCTGGCGGTAATTTGGCCTTGACCTTATGGTAAGTCTCGCTGCTTTGAACAGTAAATGGAATGTCCAGGTCTTTGCCTGTTAATTTGAATTTTTTAGGATTTGCCCATTCTGATACGACAAAGCTAAACTCGGTCTCAGGTGGAACTTCCTTCTTGTCCGGTACTTTATATTCCGGCAGCGTAAATTCCTGGACTTTTGGATTTCTGCATCTCTCTTTTTCTTTAGCATCACTGTAGGCCAGCGCTTCAATACTGGACATAGCCACTGCAACCAGCGTTAAACTTTTGAATATGGTATCTAGTTTCATCATCCATCCCCCGTCGTGTGTCGATCTTTGATAATTGTTTTGCCCCGAACTATAAGGCAAAGCCGCTTTGATTATTTTCTTTTGTTTTATGTTGTCTTGTACAATACCAGCCCACGCAATTTTAGCAAGAGAACCACCATTGAGCGAACAAAATCAAGACAGCCTGAATTACAAAAGCGCCGGTGTCGATATTGCCGCTGGCAATGAATTAGTTGAGCGGATCAAACCTATCGCAGCGCAAACCCGGACTGCTGGGGTCTTAGCTGGTTTGGGCGGCTTTGGCTCGCTGTTTGAACTGCCTTTAGATCGCTACCAGAACCCCATCCTGGTTTCCGGCACAGATGGCGTAGGCACCAAACTAAAACTGGCGATTGTATCAGGCATCCACAACACGGTGGGCATTGATTTGGTTGCGATGTGTGTTAACGACATCATCGTGCAAGGCGCAGAGCCGTTATTTTTCCTGGATTATTTTGCCACCGGAAAACTGGATGTTGATACCGCCGCCTCCGTTATCGAAGGGATAGGCGTAGGCTGTGAACTGGCAGGGGCGGCGCTGGTGGGAGGCGAAACCGCTGAAATGCCTGGTATGTATGCCGATGGCGAGTACGATCTGGCCGGTTTTTGCGTGGGCATCGTCGAAAAAAGCAAAATAGTTGACGGCAGCAAGGTCAAGGCAGGCGACAGGCTTATCGGCATAGCCTCCTCTGGGCCGCATTCAAATGGTTATTCCTTAATCCGCAAAATACTGGCTCACAGCAATGCCGCATTGTCCGACCCGTTTGACGGAAGCACTTTAGGAAAAGTGCTGCTTGAGCCCACCAGAATCTATGTCAAATCCTTGTTATCACTGTTAGATCAAGTACCTGTACATGCCTTAGCCCATATCACTGGCGGCGGCATCACCGAAAACCTACCTAGAGTGCTGCCCACAGGCATCTGTGCACAGATCAACCTTTCTTCTTGGGAATTTCCACTCATTTTCAAATGGTTACAACAGCAAGGTAAGGTATCACTAGCCGATATGCTGACGACTTTTAACTGTGGCGTAGGCATGATAATCGTTGTCCCGGAAGAACATGAAAATGCTGCGCTTAGGTATCTGGAGAGGTCGGGTGAGACTGCGTTTCCGCTGGGTGAGCTGGTTGAATCGGAAGGTAAGTCGCGAGTCAGTTATCGATAAACCGAGAAAATACGGTAGATCACATGCTGTGGTTGGTCGGGGATGATAAATCTAGGTAGCCATGGCTTATGTTAATTTCTTTAAATCTCGATAAAAATTCTCATGAGAGCCATAAGCCAATAAAGTGGGCGTATCAATATCTTTATTGTATAGATAGGCCAAAAGCATCCTGTTCAAGTTAACTTTAAACTTATAAACTCGAACGCCAGAAAGATCACCTATTTTTAAAACTCCAGCTTCCGGATTTTCTATCAACGCTTTGACCGCATTATCTAAAACCACTTTTTCTTGGGGATGCAGCCTTTTAATTGCCCGGGTAAAGTGGCCGCTCTGTAAAACCTTCATCCGAATTCATACTCGGCGACATCGCCAACCTCAACTTCTTGTAAGCCAATTAAAACATCTTTTACAAAGCCAATCGGTAAATCCGGGTTTTCTTCCGCTATCTTTCCTAACCGTGCCCAATGTTCTATTTGCTTGGGTACCGACCTGTGCATAGCAATTGCCGTTGCTTTTGCGGCATCAATAAAATCGTCGGATAACTTAACAGTCGCCATAAACACCACTCCTTATTAACTTTAACAGGCAGGAAAGGCGTCACTATACAGCATAAGGTTGTAAAAAGAAACCTACGTAAGCTAAGGTATAGAACTGTTGCCTTGGTTACCGTACCATTGCCTACTCTCTGGCCAGAAATATAGGCAACTACTTGTTTAGTCCCACTATTAAGTGGTCTGGTTTAATAGTAAAAATAGTAGGCATTTTCTGGTAAAAGTTGAGTATAGCCTCGAAAGGCGGTAGGCGTCCAATAGCGCGTAATTTGGGGTTGAAGTTGTAATTGATG
>NZ_JBKKBJ010000038.1:0-14271 GCF_046714055.1 Methyloglobulus sp.
TAAAAAGTTCGCATTTCTCGTTTTTTTATCCCGTTATTCAACTCGAAAAAATAGCGAGGGCCATTAAATCAAGCGTTTCGTCTACTTGCAGTTTCTAAAGTAGCTGAGTCTTATACGTAATCAGGTACCGCTTTGACCGTGAGCCGCGCCCGAAGGGGCAGGGGAGCGCAGAACCCTTATTGTCTTCCCCCAATGGGGCATTGGTGCATTTCGGGGTTAGTAATAGCGAAGTGCATATGACCACGCGGCTAGATGGCGCGGCAACGCGCTTTCTGCCGTTCAACCGTGGCGACAACGGCGCGGCGGGTAATCCGCCGTATTCACCCTCTCCCCAACCCCTCTCCCATCAAGGGAGAGGGGCTTTTTTCCCAGTCACTTCGGGTGAGCGTGAGGCTCTTTCTCCCCTCGCCCCTGGCGGGAGAGGGGCTGGGGGTGAGGGGGGGAGTCTTATGGCCACCGCACCGCTTATCTGTGGGAAGAAATCTGGGCGCGGGATAGCTGGCTGGAGATACTAGGTCGTTATCTAGTCACGCAGAAGGACGAAAAAAAACAGATTAAGAAAATCATTTTCCCGCGTTTCCATCAGTTGGATGCAACGCGCAAGCTGCTGGCGGCGGTGCTGGGCGAAGGGCAGGGCGGTAAATACCTGATCCAGCACTCGGCGGGTTCAGGCAAAACCAATTCGATTGCATGGTCGGCGCACTTCTTGGCTGATTTACACACTGCCAGCCATGAAAAGTTGTTTGATACGGTGCTGGTGGTTTCTGATCGCACTGTGTTGGACGACCAGTTACAAGAAGCGATTTTTGATTTTGAGCGCACCGCCGGCGTGGTCGCCACCATCAAAGGCGAAGGAGCCAGCAAAAGTGGGGAATTGGCGGCGGCTTTGTCCGGCGGCAAGAAAATTGTGGTTTGCACCATCCAGACTTTCCCTTTCGCGCTCAAAGCCGTGCAGGAACTGGCCGCGACACAAGGCAAACGCTTTGCCGTGATTGCCGATGAAGCGCACTCGTCGCAAACGGGCGAGGTGGCGGCTAAGCTGAAAGCCGTGTTATCGGCGGAAGAATTGCAGGAACTGGCGGACGGCGGCGAAGTCAGCACCGAAGACCTGCTGGCCGCGCAAATGGAAAATAGGGCGGCGGAATGCGGTATTACCTATGTCGCTTTTACGGCCACGCCCAAGGCTAAAACGCTGGAGTTGTTTGGTCGTCGTCCAAACCCGAATTTACCCGCCAGTGCTGACAATCTGCCTGAGCCGTTTCATGTCTATTCGATGCGCCAAGCGATTGAAGAAGGCTTCATTCTCGATGTGTTGCTTAATTACACCCTACAAGTTGGCGTTCAAACTCGCCCACAATGGCAAAGAATTGGATGATAAAGAGGTCGAGCGCAACGAAGCCCTCAAAGGCATTATGCGCTGGGTCAGGCTGCATCCTTATAATATCAGCCAAAAAGTGCAGGTGGTGGTTGAGCATTTTCGTGAGAATGTTTCTCCTCTGTTGAATGGACGCGGCAAGGCTATGGTCGTGGTCGGTAGTCGGATTGAAGCCGTGCGCTGGCGACTGGCGATTGATAAATATACCAAGGAACAAAATTACAAAATTGGCACTCTGGTTGCGTTTTCCGGTGAGGTCAACGATAGTCAGTCCGGCGCTGATCCGTTCAGCGAAACCAGTAAAACCATGAATCCAAACCTGAAAGGGCAGGGTATCTGCGAAGCATTCGATACAGACGACTATCAAATCCTGCTCGTCGCCAACAAGTTTCAAACGGGCTTCGATCAACCTTTGTTGTGCGGATTGTATGTGGATAAGCGGCTGGCGGGCATTACGGCGGTGCAAACACTGTCTCGCCTCAATCGTTCCCATCCGGGCAAAGACACCACATATGTTGTGGATTTCATCAATGATCCCGATGAAATCCTGACCGCCTTCAAGGCTTATTACGAAACTGCCGAACTGGCGAATGTCACCGACCCGCACCTGGTCTATGACCTGCGTATGAAGCTGGATGCGGCAGGTTTTTATGATGAGTTTGAAGTCAATCGTGTGGTTGAGGTCGAGTTTAACCCGAAGGCCAAGCAAAGCGATCTGGCCGGAGCATTAGAACCAATTGTCTCGCGGATTTTGAACCACTACAAGGCTGCACAGGAAAAGCTGAAAGCGGCAAATGCCAAAGAAGATAGCAAGACATCCGAAGATGCAAAGAACGAAATGAGCGCGCTTATCCTGTTCAAGCATGATATGGGCGCATTCCAGCGCATGTATGCGTTCCTGTCCCAGATATTCGACTATGGCAACACCGCCATTGAAAAGCGCTTTATCTTCTATAAACGTCTCATTCCTTTGTTGGAGTTCGGGCGGGAGCGGGAAGGACTTGACCTCTCTAAAGTTATGTTAACTCACCATAACCTGAAAGCTGAGGGAAAGCGTACATTAGCACTGGCCGATGGTGAATACCCAAAATTGACACCAATGGAAGGGGCTGGTAGCGGGCAAGTGCAGGAAAAAGAAAAAGCTTATCTGGCGGAAATTATTGCTAAGGTGAACGATTTGTTTGAAGGCAAATTGTCCGATGACGACCAGCTTATTTATGTCAATAATGTCATCAAGGGTAAGTTGCTGGAATCGAAAACACTGGTTCAGCAAGCCGCCAACAATACCAAACAACAATTCGCCAATTCGCCCGATCTATCCAACGAGTTGATGAATGCCATCATGGATGCCTTGGCCGCCCATAGCACCATGAGCAAACAGGCTTTGGAGTCAGAGAAAGTGCGGAGTGGACTGAGGGATATTCTGCTTGGCCCTGCTCAACTTTATGAGGCGCTAAGGGAACGGTCTGAAGGGTTGGGGATTCGGTAGATGACCATACAACATAATCCCCAACAACAAAGGACGTATCCTTGAATGGTCGTTATCGCGGCCTATATGGCAACGTGGCGCATTGCCGGATCATTGCAAAAGGACGCTAGTCGATAACGAAATAGCTGGAAATGGCAGAGGAGTTCAGCCGAAGAATTCTCAAGAGGGCGCGTCGCGCACGACATCATCGCCTGTATTTCCTGGGCGTTGATTAACTCGCCGCGGCGACTCGATGAGGCTGCCGCAGATGAGGAAACCGTCCAGTCTTTGCATAGCATAAGCTTAGACGATTCTATTATTTAACATAATAGCCATTATGCGAAGCCTTGGACGGGGATTTTATCTTGAGGTCGTAATAGAGTTTCTGAAAAAAACGTCGCTAAGGAAATTGGCGAGCTAAATCCGGCTGTATTATGAAAATAATCTCTGCAAAGCAGTCATTTGAAATTTCATAATATTGGCTATTTTTACCCATCCCCTCGGAAAGGTAAAAAGTTTAATATTTCTAACGAGGAGTGACTTATGAACACATTGTTTTAGTTACGTTTTTAACATCGCATCAGTTATAAGTTGTAAGAAATCTCAGTTTGTCCTGATATAAAATATTGTTGTTATGCAATAACTTGTCAGTAATGCAATGAAATTGCACTATGATTTTTGCAATAGTTTTTGCACTGAAATATATAACTATCAGCCTGATAAACATACAAAAAATAATGCAGTGCAAAAAGTTTACTTTTTGCACTTATCTGAATCGGCATCAGACGCCATTAAATATTAGTCGTTGCTTATTTTTACCTTTCCGAGGGAATGGGCAAAAATAGCCATAATGGTCGTTGCCTCCAGATGATGGTCGAGGGTTGGGTTGCAGCCAGCCTACCATCCAGTCAGCTATCTTTCCAAGTATATTCAGTGACTTTGGCTTAATGTTGTACAAAAGAATTGTCTTAAGTAAGTGCCATTCGCCTATACTTCATTCATGATCGGGCCACCAAAGTCTATCTCGGCATTTCGTGCGATCATAAAGTCGGGCGGTGTCAGGGCACTTCGTCTCCCATCACAAATCCCAATTTGAACGCTTTCGCGGAGCGCTGCAAGCTAACAGCCACAGATCGGCACACTGGCGACTTCATAGTGGGCCGTCGTTCCGTGGGATGTCGCTCTGCCCCAACCGCTTAGCAATAAATGCTTTGATGCGGCCAGTAAGCCGCTCGATACTGCTCCTGGTACATTCGCATGATTCACCACAATCCATTTTGGTGGCCTCTGTCTCCACTTCCTCCCAGTTAATCTCTTTTTGCGTGCGTTCTTTCATAAAAAGGTACCTACATAAATGATGGCGTAAGTTGCCAGTAATGTTAATGTTATCCTGCCTGAGCGCTGACTTTGACCCAAATGGGAATGCCCCTGCGAATCAAATCCAATATAGGTTGCCAAAGCGAGCACCCCCATTGCAGATCTTAGGTATTGGTCATTAGCAGGAAGAAAAAATAACAGCAGTGCAAGCAGCGGAATAGCCAGTATCAAGCCTTTATAAACCAACCTATGCACAGGAATAAAGTGTTCGATGAGTTGCATACAAAGCGCGAAGTACCATACCAGTAAAATCCCTATCCACCACCAGTGAAACGCGAAGATTAAGATAGGAATACCGCATACAAAGGTGCAGAACATTCCATGGCTAACGCCCATTTTGAAGCGCTCCCAGTAGCCATATTCAAGCATTTTCATGGTCTTCGTCGGTGCCTCAAGTCCGCCCTTTATAAAATCATCGAGATATTTGAAATAAACAGGACCGAAACGACCCTCCCATCCATGTTCGGAAAGGACTTTGCGCTTGATGCCTGCTGCCGCCAACTGAGGAAGAATGAGCCGTTTGTGGTTGACTAACTCTTGAACTTCGTAAAGCTTAAGATGCGATAAGACTTTCTCTGTTGGGAATATGCCCTCTGCCGCTGCGCACCATACGTTGGTGCCGTTAGTATTTACGACTAATAGATAGCAATTGATGCCTTTATCGATCAAGTATTTTTTCAGATGCCTTACGGTATAGTCGAAGTTGCAGGTGACTAGCACAGGCGATTCTGGCGTGGGAGTCCCCATAGCAAAGATGCCAGTTTCGCAAGGGAAACGTAGGAACCGGAACAGGGTTTGGACGACATCCGCAGATAAGTCTTTCACCGTTTGGCCTCGAACAGGTTAAGCATCCCAAAAAAGGAGGCCTGCAATCGGGTCACTTGAAATCCGACCGCTTTGAGTTCGTCCATAATGTCCGTTGAGAGCGCCTGGGTCGTATTTTGCGTCACCACCCATGTGATGAAAGCCATAGGAATTCTCACTAGGTAATAGGAGAGTCTGAAAAAGGCATTGGAAGGAATAACTTCATCGCCAAGGTACATCCTCCCAGTGGGTTTGAGCAAGCGCATCACTTGTCTCAATGCAAAACGCCGCTCAGCCGCCTTTAATTCGCTAAACACTAATGTGCTGACGATAACATCGAACGATCCCTCATCGAAACGCTCGTCCAGTTGGGTGATATCGAGATGCAGATAAAGGCCCCCGGGAACGTTCTGTCGTGCGACATTGAGCATACCCTTATTACTGTCTATACCAACCACTGTGGCGCCGTTCTCCAAAAGCATGTGTGCGAGGGTTCCGGTGCCACACCCAAGATCCAGGACCCGATCTCCCGCATCAACGAAGGTTGCGATTGACTTCTTGAGCTTGGTTAAGAAGCCTAGCGTGAGTAGGTTCATCGCAAAATCGTAGCGGTGAGGTCGTGATTCTAGTATCTTCATGTAGACAAATGACACGATGACCTCCACTCCGCGCAACAGTTGAGTTTGTTGTGACCGGAGCAACCAAGCATTGACAAGCGTACACATGCCGTCGGGAGATGCTTTCCCGTGCTTGTAAGAGCATCACCCGAGCTAGGCTTGGATTTTACAGCGCATCCCATACTCCGTCCTCGGCGCACAGCGCTATGCAAGCGCTCTCGATCACCTAATCATAAAGGTATGGTGATCCACTGTCGTTGTCACAAGGATCTCACCGTCGCCAACGGACTCCCACTTTGCAGTGGCCGCGCCGTCCTGCAGGATCTTGCGATCCTGCCCTCCTAGATTGTTCACCTTGAATGTTGTTTCTCCCCCTGCCTTCTGAGCATCGCCGGGCGAAATTGCCAGCATCAAAGCGCCGAGCCCTTCATCGTAATAGGCTTGGTTAACGCTTACCGTGGGATAGTCGATACCAAAGACCGTAGGTTGGTGGAACTTCTTTAGGTTAGGCTCGTTGTACAGGCGATGCCAACTGCCTTGGCCACCAGCCACGGTCATCAGGAGCCAGTTATTGGGCCAACCCCGCGGCCAGGGTTCATCGAGGCCAAACTGATAGTAGAACTCGCCGTCCTTAGCCGTTGGTTGATAACGGGCACTCGCCCAGTGCATCAGCTGGGCGTAGGTATCGAGATCACCGAACTCCCAGGCACAGGCAACCGCGGCACCGAATCCGACCAGATCCTCCCCACCACCCAGCTCGGGCGGGAAGTTAATGCGCGCAGATCCATCGGGTTCTGTAACCATGAATTTTTTCTTGGCCCCGAGATATAGCCGCATGGCAAAATTCTGGTCGTCGGGCAAATACTGGTAAGCACAGCAAAACCAGTTACCCGGGATCTGATGCTTAGGCCCGTTCATGTTATAGGGTATGTCACGATCATAGTAGATCGAGGCCCACTCGTATGGCCCGTTGGATTCCTGGGCGCCACCGACTAGGTTCTGCTTGCACCAGTCCAGCCAGCGATAATAGCCGGTTTGGTAATTGGTGTTATGGATCTTGTCCGTCATCTTCATACCAAGGCCACCCACGCTGACGCACCACGGAAAGACCTTCCCCACTTCACAATCTATCCCCGGCGTGAGATCCGTTCCGCCCTCGTCCACTGGCGCCGTAAATTGGTCGTATAGAACCTTTACTATCTGCTCGCGCGAATACTTGAACTTTATTTTGTCGTCGTACACCAGATCAATAGGTTCATCCCACTTCGCACTGCCAGAGACAGATTCATAGAGGCCGATCATGTTGATCAGGTATCCCTTGCCCATCATGTAGGAGCCACCGTTACCGTAAATCGGATCCGGGTTGTACTTTCGGCCTACGGGGGGTGAGTGCGGCTGGGTATAGGGAGAGGTTTTCCTCACCTCTTTTGGGGGCACCTTGGTTGCAAGACCGTTTCCGTAGTAGCCGGGCCCGTTATATACCCCCGCCCACCCGGGCGGTATGTTCTTGTCGTAGTAATCCCAAGGGTACTGGGCACGATTGGGATCCAGGCCCTTTTGCTCGACGAAATCGAACCACGCCGCGTACTGGGTCATCCGGTTGAGCAGCAGATCGATGATCTCCGTGCAGCCCTCTCGCCAGGCAGGTATCTCCTGGGCGATCTTTGCGACAACCCGCGTCGACCATTCCAAGTCATAGCGAGGATACATGTACCAGGGGAAAATGCTCCATCTATCCCACGCATCCGAGATCTCGCCACCCTTGGTCCAATCATCCTTGACATGGGACTTTCTCCACAAAAATTTTAGTACCCCGCGTGCCTCATTAGAGAGCGACGGGTAGCCAGGAATCAGTTGCATTGTATTCATGTTCTTCACCTCAATTTATTTAGGTTGATTTAGGTTGTTTAACCAACCGTAGATAGGGCTTTAATGTTTTCCAACCCGCCGGGAACATTTCTTTAGCGTCGGCATCGGATACCGACGGCACGATAATGACATCATCCCCCTCTTTCCAATTAACGGGAGTGGCGACTTTGTGCTTAAGGGTTAACTGCATGGAATCCAGAACCCGTAAGATTTCATCAAAATTACGGCCTGTGGTCATGGGATAGGTAAGCATGAGCTTAATTTTTTTGTCAGGACCAATAATAAAAACAGAGCGCACGGTCGCATTGGTCGCGGCAGTCCTGCCTTCGGACGTGCCCAGTTCATCGGCGGGCAACATGTTATAAAGTTTTGCCACTGCCAATTCACTGTCGCCGATCATCGGATAGTTGACGGCATGGCCTTGGGTTTCTTCGATATCTTTTGCCCAGCTTACATGATTTTCTACGGGGTCTACGCTTAAGCCTATGATTTTACAATTTCGTTTTGCAAACTCAGGCTCCAGTTTTGCCATATATCCTAATTCTGTTGTGCATACGGGCGTAAAGTCTTTTGGGTGGGAAAACAGTATTGCCCAACTATTACCTTGCCACTCATGAAAATTAATCGTACCTTGCGTTGTTTTGGCAACAAAATTTGGTGCTTCATCGTTGATTCGTAATGACATACTATTTCCTCATTGAGTTGTTAAATGTAGATTTCGAAAAATTTTAAGGAAAGGACTGCTAAATAATTATAAGAACTCTTTAACGATATCCGAATTCAACGCACTCATTACCTGGAGGTAAAATGACCAGAGAGGCAGCAAAGCGCACTCTCCTCGTCAGTTTTTCAAACACCATAGGCAAATGCTCCTCCGCATAGTGCATGACATTGTTCAAAACTGTCGATTACGGCAGAAGTTGGTTACATCACAATTAATTTGGCTGTTTTCATCGTTTTTTCGTATGGTTTTTTAAAGTATTGGCTATAATATATAGACAAATTAGCATTTGTATAATACCTATTTTCTATTGAAGAATAGGTTTTATCTATACTTAAGGTAGGACTTAGAGCTTATCCATAAATAATATTCCCCTGACCTTTCCGTTTTATTTTCCGTAACACGATGGCCGAAGCGGCCAGCATAAGCCAGCCGAGATGGCTCCGATCCATTTTTTCATGGCGCACCAAGAGTTTCCTGGACCGGTCAAACCAGGAGTGGCAAACCTCAACCACCCAGCGCCTTGCCTTAAAACCGGGGTCCTTGTCCATTCCTGCAAGCTCTTCGCCGCGCGGCTTGGCGTGCGGGACATCGCCCCTTTCCTCGGCCTCGCGCCTAGCCGGTCTGCCCACATGACCGGCATCCGGGCAGGGGCCCTGCCGGGGCGAACCTTCGCCGGGACGCCCGACAGCAATGCCGTCCAGGGTGGTGGCGAGCGGCTTGGCATCATGGGTGTTTGCGCCGCCGGGCACCATCGACAAGGGCACGCCCCGTCCGTCAACCAACAGGCCCCTGTTGCTGCCTTTTTCCCCCGGCCGGTGGGGTCCCCGCCCACCGGCTCCAACGCCATCGGTGCCTTGGCCATCGCGCCGCCCAGGCCTTGCCATTCCCGGGCCAGCCCCCCAGTTCGCGGTATTCCAGCAGGCCGGCTCGCCATGGCCCCTCGAACAGCCCCGCCGCCCGCCATTCCAGGAAACACTGGTGGACTGCGCTGGCGCCGCCAACGCCGCCCTTGGGGAGCGCTTCCCATGGGCAGCCCGCCCGCAACACGCACAGGATGCCTTCAAACACTTTCCGTGGGCCTTGGGGTGTCCTGCAGCCACTGGCGATTGCCATTGTGTCTGGATTGATAGTGCAAATACCGTTGGTGCTTATTATGCTGCCCACTTTTTTAGTTATTAGTGGAAGTATATAAGGCGCCATATTTGAAACAATAAGTATTAACGCAGCAAAAAAGCTACGGCGACAAAAAGCGCTATCAACGCTGCAACAAGCACCGATCCAGCGGCAATGTCCTTAGCTGCGCCAATTTCGGGATGCTCTTCCGGGTGCAGGTGGTCAGTAAGCGTTTCTAACGCCGCATTAAACAACTCTGCCATGAAAACCATGCCTATTGTCAGTGCCCCTAAAGCCCACCATAACGCGGGTGGGTGCGTGACCAAAAGAACAACTAGCACGCAGGCGGCAGCTAGGGCTTGGAAGCGGATGCTTCGTTCACAGCGGAAAGCGAGATAAATACCCTGTAGGGCGAACAAGAACCGTCTACTAAATGATTGCCCTTTCATTGCTGTCTAACACTACCAAGACGAATGCTTTGGGCTACTGCACCGCCACCAAGTGCCCAAGCTGCACCGGCCGCCCATCCAGCCAGAACATCACTTGGCCAATGAACGCCCAGATACACCCTACTTAAGCCGACCAATCCGGTGAGGATGACCGCGATAGCCATAACATAAAGCTTTAATGCAATGCTAGGAACCAGACGGGCGATCAAAGCTCCCAGTGTCAAATAAACCACGGCGGATAGCATGGCGTGACCACTGGGAAAACTCGCTGAGTAAACATACATCCCATCGGGTATAAGGTTTGGACGAGATCGTCCGAACACTTCTTTCAAGATCGTGACTACGTATGTGCCACCGACAGTCGAAATCAGCATGAACAGCGCGAAAAAACGCTGGCCTATCAAGATGAGAAAAAACGTTGCTATCAGTACAAAAAGCCCCAAAACGGCAGGGCTACCCAGTGCGGTAATATCCCGCGCAAAGTCTTCTAGCCATACTGGCCCCACTGGATCACTTGGATCTGCAGTTACGCGAAGCCACATCAGGATCAATAAATCAATTTTTCCAGTATCACCTTCAATAACCTCCCCAGCGACCTTGATAAATACCAACAGGGCGGATGTGGCTGCGACGATCATTGCCAAAACGCTGAATACCAGCCAGTTTCTGAGAATTAACATCAGCATCTTGTCAAACGGCATAGAAATCTAGGCAAGAAAAAGTGCCCAACTTGGCCAATACTAATGTAAACCCCATTAGCTTACTTGATTGGTAAAAACGAAAGCTGAAAGTGAGAAATTTTGAATAGAATTTACACATAATTGAATTTTAGAAAAAATTCCTATTATCGGATATTCAACAACAATTCTTGATTGATAGATGATAATAGGTAAGCGCTACCTGAACTGTTTTTGCCTGCTGGCTGCTGGACACCAACAGTTTCAGTTTGAGACTATCACTTTGGATTGTCAAAAACAACCAGTAAAGTTAGGAAGCTTTACTACCCTCACCAAAGGCCGCTGTGGGTCGCTATGGATAGCTATCCATAGCGACCCCTATGTATAGACCCTAACTATGTAAAGCTGCGTTTTATTTCGCCCAATACCCCACGCACTACCAGTAAAGTCTGGCAGTGCGCTTTACATAGTTATAAGTCTTGAAGGAACTGCATCAAGGCGTCATCGGTAGGATGATAGCGGCATATTGTCATTTCGGGCTCTTGAAGTCTCGCTAATGCCTTTTCCTTCATTGCCAAATCTGCCTCGACATATCGATGTGTAGTGATCGTGCTTTCGTGCCCTAGCCATAAAGCAATCACGCTAAATGCGACACCTGACTGTAGCAGATGCATGGCTGTCGTATGCCTTATAATATGCGGCGAGATTTTTCGTTTGGAGAGGCTGCTATACACCTGAGCTGCACGAGCTACTGCAATGTTTAGGCGTTGCGTGACATTGCAACGTGTCATCGGATTACCGTCCCGGTTAGGCAATAACGCGGCACCTGTACCCAGCGTTGGGTTGTGCCGCAACCAGATGCCGATTTCCTGGATTGTGCTCTTCCATAAAGGTGTCGACCGCTGTTTGCGGCCCTTGCCCCGTAAATGCACGCAGGCGGATTCACCCAACACAACATCGCTCACCTTGACGCCAATGATTTCTGAGACACGGGCACCCGTATTATAAAGCATGGCAAACAATAGGTGGTCACGTTGCGAAGTCCAGGTGTCACCGGGTTGGCCAATCACGGCCAACATTTCCTCACGGGTCATAAAGCCCAGCATAGGGCGCTCGAAGCGTTTCATGGGCACACCCAATGCCTGCTCGATTACAAAGAAAGACGATACGTCACGCCGTGCGGCAAATTTCAAAAACGCACGTAAGGCCGTCAGTCTCAGGTTGCGGCTGCGCACCGAATTTTGCCTTTGTTGTTCCAAATGATCCAGGAATGCCAGGATCAACTCCGGGGCGATGTCGCTTAAGTTCAACGCTGTCGGCATTTTACCAAGGCGATGACGTGCAAAATCCAGGAACAACAGCATGGCGTCCCGGTACGAGGCAATCGTGCGAGGGCTTAAAGCACGTTGGGCCACCAGATACTCGGTAAAAAATTGCTGAACCAGCGCAGCAAACGATACGGGCCGGGGTGCTGTTATTTCAGTCATGGTACACCTCCGGCATGTGTGCAAAGAATTCAAACCGTTCTGCCGCCACCGCCATGAGCTGAGGGATGCCAGTGAGGTACCAGTAAGTGTTAGTCACCATGGCATGCCCGACATACGTGGACAAGGCCAACATCTGCTGGTCGACATCCAGCCCTTGGGCCTGCCAAAGCAGCACGCGGCGGACGACAAAGGTGTGCCTTAAATCATGGATGCGTGGGGCATCGTGCGCACCGCGATTGATCCAACCTAATTGATTTCGTAAGCTAATGAATACGTTATGGACTTGCCCCAAACTAAGTGGCCGACCTAGCCGTCGGCCACGCGTACTGATAAAAAACGGCGTATCTTCTGTTACTGCAATGGACAAATTCCGTTTCGACCGATATTGTTTCAATATCTCTATAGTGCTCGGATGTATGGGCACATGGCGTGACTTGGCAAATTTGGTTTTACGTATGGTCAGCCTACCCGACTTCAAATCAACTTCAGTGTCTAGCAGGTGGACGGCTTCAGAAACACGGAGGCCTGTGGAAGCGATTAAGCCGAACAGCGTTTCGTAGGTGGCGCCACGTAATCCTGGAATAAATGAACCCAGATTACGTGCAGCGTCCAGCAAGTCGATGATCTCCCGCTCGCTATAGATATGCGGTGCCAACCGCTGGCCGACCCCACCAAAGATATTGTCGCCCGGTACCTCGGTACGGGGTTCAAATTGTTGTAGGTAACGGCAAAACGGGCGAAGATGTTTCAGTCGTCGTGCCCATGTCAATGGCTTACCGCTGTTGTTTTGGTCTTGCCGAGCCCAGTCCGCCATAACCTCGACTGTCAGTGGTTCTTGATTATTAAGCGCATCAAAGAAACGGGCGAAACTCATCACTGAATAGCCGGGGCTACGCAAACCAAAGCCTAATCGACGCCTCTCGTTCAGGTAATTTTCGGCGTGTGTTTGCATCAAAATGTGCGCATTCATGACACGCTCCCAGGCCAAGGCATGGCCACTTCAGCAAGATTCTTACTGTCGAGTTTGGCATAAACCAGGGTGGTATTGAGCGAGCGGTGCCTTAAGACATCGGCTACCTCTTTGAGGGAACTGCCACTCGCCAATAGTCGGTTGGCCATGGTGTGCCGCAAGAGATGTGAGCGGGTGTAGGGCAATCCTGCACGCGCATAAGCCTGGCGTATTGATTTACGGATGAGGTCAGGGCCGACAGGCTGGTCGCGTGGGGCGACGTTACGGACAAACACGGCACGATTACTCGTAGATGGCCGTTCATATTTCAAGTAATTGGCAATGGCCTGACCGGTTGCAGCAGGCAGAGGCATGACATCTTCACGCCGGCCTTTAGTCCGTCGCAGCGTGATAGTCGATGCCCCCCAGTCGATATCGTCAAGCCCAAGATGGGCCACCTCGCTGCTGCGTAGGCCAAGGTCCAGCGCGCAATGCACGATGGCTGCCGTTCTGCGTGCCGCTTTGCCGTCATAGTCAAGCGCGGCCAATAAGCGTTCGACTTCGTCGTTGTTCAATGTCTTCGGTAAAGTCGCTTGTTGCCAATTGGCCGGGAAACTGGTGACTCCAATCAGATGGTGTACGCAATCGCCCAGAGTAGCGCGATAACGAAAATAACCGCGTAATGCCGAGACAGGGGCGCTGATACTGGCGGGAACTTTGCAATACTTGCCCTGACAGACAACAAACTTGCGTATATCGTCCGGTTTGAACGCACTGACCACAACCGGTTGGTCGGCAAACTGCCCAACGAGCAGGCGGCGGATGATGGCACGGTAGTGTTTGCGCGTTTTGGGTGCGAGCCCTCGGACGTGATTCATATGGTCATCGAACCGGCGCAACTCTTCACCCACAGGGGTTAACCCTATTGATGGATCGGCGACGACGGCATTGGCACGCAACAAAACAAGAAGATGCCCAAGCGCCGCACTCAAGTCTTTACGGTCGTGGAATACGGGCTTTTCACAGTTACAGCGCGGCAGGTGGTCGTCAAGAAATTTTTTTATCAGCGCTTCATCGATGCTTTTGACATCGATATTGCACTGGCTAATCCAGCGCGCAAAGTGAGTCAGTCCGGCAAGGTAATTATCAACAGTGTTTGATGCATAGCGGCAATCCAATAAGTGCAGCATTAAAGCATCAACGTGGGGGGCTAATTGGCTTTCAAGAAGCCATGGCAATATGTGGCGGTTGGCAGGGTTCATTAGAACCTCCTGAGGTGAGTGAGTTTTCACTTCAGGACACCGGCAAAACTATGTCAAGTTAATAAGCTCGAAATTGGCTGGGGTATCAATAAAACAAGGC
>NZ_JBKKBJ010000039.1:0-3935 GCF_046714055.1 Methyloglobulus sp.
CAGTTCAAAGGTATCGGGAAGCAAAGGGATATTGATAAAGTCCAAGCCTAGCGACAAGCTGATTTGCTGGTACATGACAAAACTTGGCTGTGCCGACAACACACTTGCATTTGTTGGCAAAGCCATCAGCAACATTTGGATAATTTCATCGGAACCGTTTCCTAGCAACACTTCAAAGGAAGCCGGGATTTTATATAGCTCCTTGATTTTTTGGGCTAGTTGCCTTGCTTCAGGATCAGGATAACGGTTTAATTCGCACGTTTTCAGCGTCTCCAACCAGCTTTGGACAACATCATCCGGCCAATTGTAGGGATTTTCCATGGCATCCAGCTTGATGAGCCCGTCCGCATCGGCAACGTGATAAGCCGACATCGCCAACACTTCTTTGCGGAAAATGGCGGCAGTTAAATTGTCTGAAGTCATTATTATGAGATGAGGTGCAACTTGAAAGCTGCAAAAATGAATAAAGCAATTTTTCGATGTTCAAATTGCGGTTTTAACATTGCATTTTAACATAGCCTTATACTGAAAAAACGGCTATGCGATCTGACAATTTCTGATATTCCTCAATAAATCAGACGGCTCAAAAGACACAGCCCAATGCCATCGACCAAACCCGCCATATTCATTAACAGCATTCACCCATTCGTTTAAAAACTCGCGTTTGGTTCGATCTTGCTGTGTGTCTTTTCCCTTAACTTCAAGCACAAGATGTTCACCATTACTCAAACGGATAATAAAATCCGGGTAATACTTTCTGATTACACCTTTAAAGTTATAAAAAATGACAAAGCCTAAATGGTCATTTTTTACAAAAGAACGCACGGATTCTGATTTTTCTAAAAAATAGGCTTCGCTGGCTTCCCAAGTGCTGTCATAAACACAATGGCTGATATGGGATTTTTTTAACCACTCACACGGTTTGCTGGTGTGCCACGTTCGCACATTGGCGGTTGAACGTATTGAATGTTCCTTATCGAAAACAACGGTTAATTTTTCGGTATTTTCCGCTCTTATCTCCGTCCAGATATGCTGAATGATTTTGTTCATATTCAGTATGATTAAAATCTTACGTTTGGCTTTATCGCTATGAACATCATCATGTTTGATTTTGATTTTTTCTGATTGAATAAATGCCTCGACCAAGCGCACCAATTGGGCAAGGAACACCTCTTTATTCCCTTTCCAATCCGGTTTCTTTTCGGCATTGTAAATCGTTGATGCCACCTGAAAAATAATCGTCTGGATTCGTGTTTCTTCCGAAATTTTCTCCAAACCGATTGCCGCTTGCACTTTATCGTTAGGCTTACCTGCGACTATTGCTGATAACTCCGCCTTAGTAATTGATTCGTAGGGATCAAGTTCTAAGGTTTTGACCTTATCCCAATCCAACACCAGCATTGTTTTGTAGACAGAATCAATCCGCAAGACATTTGGAAAGGTAATTTCGTGTTCTTGCTTTTCGGGTACTGGCTCAATTGTCGTTTTAGGTGATGGCGGCGGCGGCGGGGTATCGCCCCCTTCATGTGGTAAGAAGGTAAACGGTACGCCAAAAATATTGACATACTCAGGTTCTAACAATCCTTCCTCGTTAACGTCATAGGATACCCTGCGTAGACCGCGCCCGATGACCTGCTCGCACAACAACTGGCTGGAAAATGCCCGTAATCCCATGATATGGGTAACAGTCTTGGCATCCCAACCTTCCGATAACATGCCTACCGACAATACATTTTGAATCTGTTCGCCCAACTGCCCCATTTTGCCGATGGTATCGACTGTTAACCGTAGTTTTTCTCCCTGTTGTTTTTTGGTTAATTTTGGCGTTGATTCTTCTACTTCGCCCTCGTTTTCAATTTCAAATAATTCGGGTTCACTTTCAGACTCTGCGTTTTCCAGGACTTTGCTATCTATTTGTAATAGCCTTTCTGGGTTAGCTAATTCCTTAATATGAATCTGTTTATGGTCAAACGCATGTTTTATCCGGGCGGATGTTTCCGTGCGGTTAGCAACAGTAATCATCACGGGCGGTACGGGATGACCTTCTTGTTCCCATATCTCTTTTGTTTTTTCCCAGTCTAAACCCAGCAAATAATAGGCATTAAGCAATAAGTCAGGTAAGGGTTCTGTTGCTTCCGCACTGCGGTTGATGTCGTCCCTAACCTCATCATCCATATAGATATGATAAAGCCGCGATTTCAATTCTTTGGTGACGATACTGTCATCCCGCACCACGACCCTGGGCGTTTTCACCAAACCGGATTCAATCGCGTCATTCAAACCGAAATCGGATACGATCCATGAAAACAAGGCTTCTTCATTGGCTTTTTTTCCGGAAGGCGCAAACGGGGTTGCCGATAAATCAAAACAGCGCAAAATACCGCGTGTAGCATTAATTCGGTCTAATCCGCCTACCCAAATCGTGCTTTCTTCGATGTCTTCTTTTTTTACGCCCTTGATTTTGCTTTCAGCAGGTACACGCCAAGCATGGTGTGCTTCATCGTTAATGACAATAATGTTCCGGGCATTTGCCAACTCACCCAAAACTTGTTTAGCGTACACCGTACCGCTTAATTCCATGCGTTGGCGTTTATCCACTGAACGCAATTGCCCTTTGGCAACTTTGCTATCAATCTTGTCTTGGGTATCCCAAGCTAAGGTATGCCAATTGTGAATGATGATTTTCCCTTGCCTTAATTTATCCATTAAATCGACTGGCACGATATTGAACAGTCCGTAATAATTTTCTTCGTGCGTGGGCAACAGCACTTGCAAACGGTTTTTTACGGTTAAATTCGGCGCGATTATTAAGGCATGTTTGCTGAAACGGGTATCGTTGGGATAAGTGACTTTATTCAAAAACTGCCATGCAAGAATCATGGACATGATGATAGTCTTGCCCGTACCCGTTGCCATTTTGTTGCCCCAACGCTCAAACGCGCCGCCATCGCCTATGATGCCAATGCCAATTTTTTCGGCGGCGGGTGCTTCGGTTAACCAGATAAGGGTTTCAATGGCTTCTATTTGACAAAAGAAAAACTGGTGTCCTTCTCGCTCGCTGGGGTCTATCCAATGCTCCAATAAACGCTTGGTTATGCCTGTAACGCCAGCATAACCCGCTTCGCGCCATGATTTTATACGTGGGCGTATTTGATTGACCAAGGCAATTTCAACAAACACGCCTGGGTCATCAAAACCCTTGGTGTTGGGCGTAGCCATAACATAACCCGCAGGGCGGCGGCCTTCATTAATAGAAAAATCCCGTGTTTCCCGTTCGTAATGCCAATGTTGGGCAGGTTCAGCGTAAGGGCTGTTGATAATGAGCTTGTCGATGGTTTGCGCCATTTCGCCGCCTTACAGCTTAAAAACACGCAAACTTTCTATGCCGCGATCATCAATAATCTTAACCGCAATCTTTTCGCTCTTTTCAAAAGGCAACGACAATGTACCGCTAAACGCTTCGATTTTTTCTTCGTCAATTTCAGCTTTCAGGTTTTTCGCCAGCCTGTCCCAACCTTCGCCACTGCCAGCCATCGGGAAAAACACTTGTTTAGGGAATAAGCTGCGCCCGTTATAATCGGTATCGAGCAACCACATGGCGATATTCTTCTTGCCGCCGCTTTCAACATTGCCGGTTTTTGGGTTGTAATAATCAAAACCTAACACTTCGACTTGTATCTTGCCATCATCCAAGTGATGGACGTGCGCTTCCGGCTGGCCGATCAGCCAAAAACTTTCGTTGCTGCTGCGTTTTTTACGCAAATCATCGGTGAATAAATCCGCATTCATTTGGGCTTTCAACAACTGCATTCCGGCAATTTCCGGTGTGAGTTCGTCTATGTCTTTGGCCGCTTCCTCATCAAATTGAAAGGCGCAAAACAACAACATATCCGGTTTCAGGTGCTGCGCTTCCTGCCAGGCGTTTTCTACCGTAC
>NZ_JBKKBJ010000040.1:0-23560 GCF_046714055.1 Methyloglobulus sp.
CATTGGTTACGCAATGACTCGACGCGATGTCGGAATGCTTTGCATTTTCACTACGCAAAAAAACGCTTCGTGAAAACGCCCAGCCCTATCGCTTCTGGGGACTACTCGACTCCTGTCTCGCAGCGAGTGGCAAAATCGATCTTTTTATTAGTCCGTAGTAAGGTTAAAACCACCGCCTTTTAGGCGGTCAGATTTATCTATGATTTTTTGTCGTATGGTATTGCCTTGAATAAAAAGGGGGAAAGCTTATGGATTACCGTTACGGAAGCCATACGGTTTTTAAGTTTCATAACCATTTTGTCTTTGTCAAGAAATAGCGTTACAAGGTTTTGAAGGGTGGTGTCGGCCTGAAAGCCCGAGAACTGATTAGGTAGGTGTGCGAAGCGTTTGAGATAGAAACCCTGAAAGGCGTTGTCAGCCAGGATCATGTCCATGTTCTGGTTTCTGCGCCACCTAATCTGGCACCGAGCGAAATCATGAGGCGGGGATTATAAGGAAGAAGTTCGATGAAGTTGTTCGAGAGTCTTCCTGACTTTAAAAAGCGCTACTGGGGCCGACACAATGGGCAGATGATTAGATTTTGCGTGACTTCGGGTGAATTGACGGAAGAAATGACAAAAAACTATCTGGAGCATCATTTTGAACCCAAAGGGGATGATAATTTTAGGACAGAACCCTGAACTGTACTAGCTCAGACCTGATCTGACAGTTACCGAATTTTCAGGGTGTCTGTCAGGTTAGATTTGGTTCAGGTTTTTTCCATCCCAAATCAGGTTTCCCACTGAGTAAAGTTTCCATTGGCGTTCTGCCATTACACACTTTGCCCTGATGAGTCCTTTCCCTAGTGTAATAAACGAGCCATTCATCCAGGTCTTTCTGTAAGGTTTCCAAATCTCCATACAGTTTCTTACGGAATGTGACTTGGTAAAACTCCTGCAAAATAGTCTTGTGGAAGCGCTCGCATATGCCATTAGTCTGCGGTGACGTGGCTTTGGTTTTCGTATGGTCAATGTCATTGATGGCCAGATAGATCTGATAATCATGCTGCTCCAAGCCATGCACTTGAAAAACTTGTTTTGCTAAATCTAACCCTATTCGTTTAATATCCGTCTCGGATCCCTCTTCCTGTTTGTCTGGAAATCAAATTCTACCAGTCTGGCACTTTGATGCCGTTAAGAAGGAGGAGACCATGCCATTGCCCTACACCATGCCACCATCTCCGGCATTGCTAATTTAATAGGCTATTCACTACGAAGGACACGAAGTTTTCAATATAATGAATTGACTGGATTATTTTCTTCGTGCCCTTCGTGTTCCCTGTGGTAAATTATTTTTTCTAGCCTGATTGGGATAATATCTTCACAGAGTCTCCCAGGCATTATCCAGGCAGAATGAATGGAAAAGGCTCCTTTGCTGGTTATCTTTGTCCAAGTCTGTCATGCTATTTCTTTGCAAGATTACTCATCATACTTTTGGGCTTTTGACAAAAATTATCAAACCCCGGCATTAAATAAAATGAATGCTCTACCACAATTTGATGTGCTCGATCACTTAAGGTTTGATAACCGCTTTGTTAGGGAGTTGCCGAGCGATCAGGAGCCTCTCAATTATCCCAGGCAGGTATTGGGTGCTTGTTATTCACGAGTGTCACCCACCAAAGTGGCGAAGCCAAAATTAGTCGCATACGCCAAAGAAGTCGCCGATTTACTGGGCTTATCAAAACAGGTTTGTGAGTCTGATGATTTTGTCCAAGTCTTAGTCGGCAATCGTTTGGTTGATGGTATGGAGCCTTACGCCTCTTGCTATGGCGGTCATCAGTTTGGTCATTGGGCTGGACAACTGGGCGATGGCCGGGCGATTAATTTAGGGGATGTCATCAATCGACAAGGCGACCGTTGGGCATTGCAACTCAAAGGGGCAGGTTTGACTCCTTACTCCAGGACGGCGGATGGCTTGGCGGTTTTGCGTTCGTCAGTGCGTGAATTTCTGTGCAGTGAAGCCATGTATCATCTGGGCGTGCCAACGACACGGGCGTTAAGTCTGGTGCTGACGGGTGAACAGGTAGTCCGGGATATGTTTTATAACGGCAATCCGAAAGCGGAACTGGGCGCTATCGTTTGCCGAGTTGCGCCTTCGTTTATCCGGTTTGGGCATTTTCAGATATGCGCTGCACGCGGGGACCTGGATTTGTTGAGGAGATTGACGGATTACACCTTAAGCACCCACTTCCCACATTTAGGCGAACCATCTCCTGAGGCTTATCTGGCCTGGTTTGAAGAAGTCTGCCGGACTACCGCAGAAATGATCGTCCACTGGCAACGGATCGGCTTTGTGCATGGTGTCATGAATACGGATAACATGTCTATCCTCGGACTCACTATAGACTATGGCCCCTACGGTTGGCTAGAAAATTATGATCCCGACTGGACCCCCAATACCACCGACGCATCAGAGCGACGTTATCGCTATAGCAACCAGCCTGCCTGTGCCTTCTGGAATTTGGGGCAGTTAGCCAATGCCATTTATCCGCTGATTGGGCAGGTAGAACCCTTGCAACAGGCATTGAATGTGTTTACTGAGGTTTTTGGAGAATTGTGGCAGCTTATGATGACCCGCAAATTAGGGTTGGGCCATTTTGATCCAGGGTGCGACGATCAGCTATTTTCAGGGCTATTGTCTTTGTTGAAGATGGTTGAAACCGACATGACGATTTTTTTTCGACAACTGGCAAAGATCGATTTAGGCAAAGGCCCTCCTATCGAAAATGTACATATTGAGGCGCTAATGGCGCCGCTTGCTGAGGCTTATTATGTCCATGAACAGAAAACGCCCAATTATACTTCGCGCTTGCTTGATTGGCTTAAGCTCTACAACCAACGCTTACTACAGGAAGGCATTTCCCCAGAAATCAGGCGCGAGAGCATGAACTGCGTCAATCCGAAGTATGTGCTTCGGAATTACATGGCTCAACTTGCCATAGACAAAGCGGAGCAGGGCGATTTCGCAATGATTTATGAATTGTTGGAACTGCTGCGCCATCCTTACGACGAACAGCCGGAAAAAGGGCAACATGCTGCGAAACGGCCTGATTGGGCGCGTCATAGGGCGGGTTGTTCCATGTTGTCTTGCAGCTCCTGATCAGTTTGGCAAGGAAGCTGATTCAATCAGCGTTTTTTGCAGCATTCGGATGTGCCCACAAAAAAAATGATGCGGCCAGTCCAAGTTCTTGCATTAGAAATGGTTAGAAACTAGGTCTAGGTCAGCCAGATTGTGTTTCTGGGATCAAATACCTGCCGATAAGGCCAACATTATTTGAAAAAACAATATACTAGTGCAGCACCGTGTTGTATTGGCGATTAGACTATCAATGATATTGTTAAATATCACCGTATTAGAAACGCAGCACTATGACTGACGAAAATAGGCGCTGCACTAGGAAAGTTTTATAATGTTGATTTACAATCACTAACGCTGACCGTGGCAATGACGGACGACGTTAGATAATAATAAATACGGGGATTTTAAATTGCAGAAGCTTGGGTATGGCAACAAGCCGACTTCCGGTGGTGTTCTTGCTATTTTTTTCATCTTTGCTGTTTATTCCCCCGCAGCCACAGCTACAGAGGTAATCGTCAATAGATCGGTGCCCATTGCTGATTATTCCACAGTGGACATCCGCACTATCTTCACCATGCAAAAAAGGTTTTGGCCGAATCACAGGCAAATTAAGGTTTATATATTATCCGATAGCAACCCGTTTCATAAGGATTTTGTCAAAAACATCCTTCATATGTTTCCCCATCAGATCAGGAAAATTTGGGACAGGATGACTTACTCCGGAACCGGATCGGCACCGATTGAGTTGGGCTCAGAACAAGAAATGATAGATCAAATCGCCGATACACCTGATTCCATTGGCTATTTGAACAGCAAGCCTGACAATGAAAATATCCGTTCGCTTGAACATCATTAAGCGGTTGTTGCTGGGGCAAGGCCATTTAGCTATCTCTTGCGAAGGCGATCGGCATTGCTTGAAACTGGCTTATAGGATGGGGCAAGTATTGGCAGCTCGTATTTTTCTTGTATTTTACAGTGCGGCGGCTATTGCAGAATCTCAATTATTACCGGAAGAAATTCAGGTACATGGTTTTCTGACACAAGGTTTTTTTCATTCTTCCGATAATAATGTTTACGGACAAAGTAATGATGGGATTAGTCCGGGGCTAACTGAAATTGGCCTTAATGTGGGCTATCAACCTTTGGACAGGTTGCGTTTTGCGGCACAAGGGCTCTATCGCCGGGCTGGCGATGTCGATAGGGGCAGTGTAAGGCTGGATTTCGCTTTGGCAGATCTCACACTGCTTGAATATGATAGCGGGAAATTAGGGCTTCGTGGTGGGCGCATTAAAATTCCGTTTGGTTTATATAATGAAACGCGTGACGTTTCCTTTACCCATCCGACCATACTGCTACCCCAAGGCATTTATTTTGACCGCTCAAGATCGCTGCTGCTTTCTGCAGATGGCGGCTCATTTTATGCCGAACAACGCACCGATTTTGGCGATTTTGCCTTCAAGTTTAATGCCGGAATGCCATCGAGTGATTTCGATGAACTCAAAACCGTCGTATTGGGCACACGAGATGCCCAAGGGTCATTTGAAACAAAACCAGCCATTGCCACGCAACTCAGTTATGAGCTTAACGGCGGTGAATATGTGTTTGCCGTAAGCTATATGGATCTGGAGTTTGACTATAATCCGGCACTGGGAAAGACACTACGCAAAAGTGAAACCCACATACAACCGCTACTGTTTTCTGCGCAATACAACGGCGAAAAATTTATCCTGACTGGGGAGTATGAATACCGTTGGAACACATTCGGTAATTTTGCGCCGGAAGGCAAATTTGTTACAGAAAGCTGGTATGTCGAAGCCAGCTACCGCATTTTACAGCAACTACAAGCGACTGTGCGCTATGATACCGTTTCAATAAATAAAGATGACAGGGGTGGAGATGGCGCCCTGCTCTTAGGTTACCCCAGGCATGTTGCTTATGCGAAGGATTGGGTGGTTGGGTTACGGTGGGATATTACATCATCATGGATGCTCAGGGGAGATAATAATCGTATACATGGTACCGCCTGGTTGCCGCAGGCCGATAATCCTGTGCCAAGTCAAACCATACAGGATTGGGATCTGTATGGTTTGCAATTATCCTCCAAGTTTTAGCAAAACCTATGGGAAACAGTAGTTTATTTTTCAGTTTAAGATGGAAATTAGCTATCCTGTTCTGCAGTGTGTTCCTCATATTGCAAAGTGTATTTGCTTTTGTTTCGTATTTGAATGCTCAGGATAATTTCGAAAATAACCGGAAAAATATTCAGGGCAACCATATCAGTGTCGTTGAAACCTTAACCAATGACTCGTTTTTGGCGTTGGAACAGTTTGCAGAACTGGTTTCGGTCGTCAATGACCCATCACCGGATGTAACAAAAGATCAGCATCATATGGTTTCATCATTGGATGAAAACTGGTCGCGATGGCAATTGATCTGGGATATTGAGAATATTACCTTTTTCGACAAGCAAGGGGCACGGGGCAAGTCGTGGGGTAACTCATCGATGCCCCCAGATGCCACTGTGCAGCGCGTCCTGAAAAACGAAGTCCCAGAACATCAAATATTCTGCCCTTACAACTGTTTCCTACAGGCAATTATTCCGGTAATGGGGACGGCGGAAATTACCGAGGTGTTAAGCGTAGTCCGTTCTTTTGCTGATGTCATTATCAAATATAGGCATGCGACGAATTCAGATATTGGTATTTTAATAGCCGACCGTACAGATATTGATAAAGCCAAGGTTTCTTCAGGGAATCGATGGAAATACAAGTTGTCCGGTATGACCCAACCTGAAAAAAATTTGCCGATTTTCATGTTTATCTCCCGGCACTACACTATCGATGAGTTTTTCAACATTGGCAAAAATATTGAATTCGATAATGCGGTTTATGAGGTGCGGGTGCTACCTATACAACAAACAAACGGGAATAACAAGCCGCCGTTCTTTTTCCTCATAGACGACATCACTGCGGATATTAATCATCTCCGTGCAGATCTTAAACGTATCTGGCTGTACGGTTTTCTGGGGTTATTAGCTTCGCTGCTGTTAATCCTACTTGCCCTACATGTTTCATTGCGTCGTATTAGCAGACTTTCAAAAGCGTTACCCCTGCTATCCAAGAATCATTTCGATCAATTTAGGGAACAAATATCCGTAATAGAGATCTCTAATTTGGGTTACGATGAACTGGATAAGCTGAGTTTTACCGCATTAAACCTGGCTGACCAGCTAGAGCACCTTGAGCGGGAGATGAGAGTCCACACATTCAGCTTATTGGAAAAAAGCCAGGAGTTAGCTAAGGAGCGTGATTTTATTAAGCAGTTGATTGAGTTGGCTCCTATCATCATTATCATCCAAAAGCTGAACGGGATCATCTTAACGATAAATCAAGCCGGGGTGGATAGCTTGGAAACGGATAACAGCACCATCATCGGTAAAGTTTTCGATGTGTTTCTCCCAGATTCCGATCAAGAGCATCTAAAAAAATTGAACCGGTTACGATCTGGCGAATTTGGCGATCAGGTTCAAGCTGATGGATTATTAATGACGGAGACCGGGAAGCTTCGGGACATTTCCTGGCTGCACAAGATTTTGACATTCAAGCAACAGGGGGACAAGAGAGCCATATTGACGCTGGGCCTGGATATTAGCGAACGCAAAATTACAGAAGCCCGAAATATTAGGATGGCCTATTACGATTACCTGACCGGATTAGGCAACAGGTGGAAATTTCAAGAAGAATTTACCCAGAAATTGGCTTCAGCCGAGCGCTATGGTTATCAGCTTGCCCTGTTTTATCTAGATCTAGACCGGTTTAAAGAGATTAATGACGCTAGTGGGCACGAAGCCGGTGATAATTTTCTTAAGATGGTGGCCAATGCTTTGAAGGGAGCCATTCGTTCAACGGATTTATTATGCCGAATAGGCGGTGACGAGTTTACTTTGTTGATGCCACATGCCGACATGCCTGGAGTAAATCATATCGCAATAAAAATCAATGACGTGCTTAAAGCGCAGTTATTTACTTGTGCTGGCAAAAGTTATACAGCCAGCGCCAGTATAGGCATAGCGGTTTTTCCATTACACGGCTCGACAGCCAGCATGTTGATGGCCAATGCTGACTTGGCCATGTACCAAGCTAAAGAATTGGGCCGCGGGCAGCATCATTTGTACAATCCGGAATACGATTACCTGAGTAAATCAAACCAGACAATACGGTGGCGCACAATTCTTGAAGATGCCCTTGCCAATGATAAATTTGTCTTGTTTTATCAACCTATTCTTACTGTCAAGTCCAACAAGATTAGCCATTTTGAATGTCTGGTTCGACTACAACAAGATGACGGCCAACTTCTTATGCCGTCAGATTTTGTGTATCGGGCTGAAGAACTGGGTTTAATTGCCAAAATTGACAGGATCGTACTGAAAAAAGCCGTAGAGCAGCATATTGAGTTTAACAGGCTAGGCAAGAAATATAAGCTTAGTGTGAATATTTCCAAGCTTTCATTCGATGATCCGGCCATTTTTGATGATTTCGCCCAGTTATTTGATAATCCAGAGGTTGATCAAAAAAGTATCATTTTTGAAATAACAGATACTGCCGCAGTATCCAATTATCAATCAACGAATGTTTTGATTAACAGGATTAAAGCACTCGGCTGCTTACTGGCGTTGAATGATTTTGGGGTTGAATATCCCTCGCTGCACTATTTGGAAAATGCGCCAGTCGATTATGTAAAAATCGACGGTTCTCTTATCAGGCGGCTCGATAAAAATATTGATGACAAGGCTTTTGTCAAAGCTTTAATCGAAGTGGCCCACTCATTTGGCAAAAAAACGGTAGCCGAGTATGTTGAGAGTGAAGATATATTGGTTACTCTCAGGGAGCTTGGTATCGACTACGCGCAAGGTTACCACATAGGCAAACCTAAAGCCCTGGAGTAGTTATTCATATTTTCAAGGCTTCTGTACCTTCTGCTGTATTACAATGTACGCGCTAATCGTTTGCCTGATCAAACCACATAATCGGCGACCGTGGGAACTTGGTTGTCAGTTGAAGCAAAAGAAACACGCCTATGAAAAAACTAAAATGTGCTGTGATCGGCGCTGGCTATTTGGGCAAATTTCACGCCCAAAAATATGCGTCATTGCCTGATTGTGAGTTAGTCGCAGTCGTCGATGTGAATGAAGCGGTCGCTAACAGCGTTGCTGCCAATAACGGCGCTAAGGCCTATACGGATTATAAGCGGATTCTCGGTGAAGTAGACGCAGTGAGCATAGTCGTCCCAACCAGCTACCATCATGCCGTCGCCAAGGATTTTCTGGAGGCTGGGGCGCACGTCTTAGTCGAGAAACCCATTACGGTGACGGTTGCTGAAGCGGATGAACTGATTGCACTTGCTAAGGAGAAACGGCTCGTCTTGCAAGTCGGGCATTTGGAACGATTTAATCCGGCGGTATTAGGGTTAGAAAGGGACGAAAAACCTTTGTTTATTGAATCACACCGCTTATCGCCGTTTAATCCACGCGCCAACGATGTCAGCGTCGTGTTGGATTTGATGATCCACGATATAGACATTATTCTGGCCCTGGTTGATTCGGAGCTGGAGCGGATCGATGCGAGCGGTACGGCTGTCTTGACACAAGGTACGGACATCGCCAACGCCAGGCTATTGTTTACCAACGGCTGCGTCGCCAATGTCACCGCCAGCCGGATCAGCATGAAAACGGAACGTAAAATGCGGATGTTCAGGCCGAGTTCTTATGTGTCCGTGGATTTTCAAAACCGCGTATTGACCAAGCATCGCACGGGTAAAAAGGAAATGTTCCCTGGCATACCTGAAATTGAAACCGAAGAATCCGTTTTTGAAAGCGGAGATGCCTTGCTGGAAGAAATCAAGCATTTCGTCAACTGCATACACACCGGTGAAAACCCCTTAGTTTCTGGGGAAGCGGGGCGTAGGGCGTTGGAGACTGCGATTAAAATTACCCGGCTATTAGGCGAAAATTAACCGTGTACGGTGGGTGTTGTAGGGCGGGTTAGCCGCGCAAATCCACTAAGACTAAGCAATTACAATTGCTTATGCGCGGCGCTTGTGCCCAGAGGGTATAACCCGCCGAATGGGGTAACGGCGATATGGCGGATTACGACACGCGGTAAGTCATTATTTATCTATAATTTCAATTGGTTGCGCGTCTAATCCACCCTACGGTTCTAATACAAATCGGTTGAAATATTCGTGATCAGGTTTAAGCTAAGAAATATTTATTCCTTGTAGAATATTACTAATCACTCAAATGGTGAGCATTGTAGGGGCAGGCCTTGTGCCTGCCCGGGCACCCCTTTGTGGTTATCAGGCCAACCCCCTTGTGGTTATCGGGGCAACCACAAGGGATTGCCCCTACAGTAGCGGGAACATCAAGCCAGTTTTTTATACTTCAAACGATGCGGATTATCCGCATCACTACCTAAACGCCGATGACGGTCGGCTTCGTAATCTTCATAATTGCCTTCAAACCAGACCACGTTGCTGTCGCCTTCAAAAGCGAGCATGTGTGTTGCGATCCTGTCAAGAAACCAGCGGTCATGCGAAATCACGACGGCGCAACCTGGAAAGGCCAATAACGCTTCTTCCAGGGCACGCAACGTTTCAACATCCAGGTCGTTGGTCGGTTCATCGAGCAACAAGACGTTGCCGCCAGCCCTTAATAATTTGGCAAGATGAACCCGGTTGCGTTCGCCACCTGATAGGTCGCCGATACGTTTTTGTTGGTCAGGCCCTTTAAAGTTAAAGCGGCCTACATAAGCTCTTGAAGGTGTTTCATATTTGCCAACGGTAATCATATCCAGGCCATCGGAAATGTCTTCAAAGACCGTTTTGTTGGCATCCATATCGTCTCGTAGCTGATCGACATAAGCCAGTTCAACGGTTTTGCCTAGTGTCAGCGTTCCGGTATCGGGTTGTTCTAAACCTGCCATCATCCGAAACAATGTGGTTTTACCTGCTCCATTGGGTCCGATAATACCGACAATACCGCCAGGGGGCAGTTTGAAGTTCAAGTTATTGATGAGTAACCTGTCCCCAAACCCTTTGCTGATGTTGTCGGCTTCAATAACGACATCACCCAGGCGTGGGCCAGGCGGAATATAAATTTCCTGGGTTTCATTGCGTTTTTGCACATCCACCGAAGACAATTCTTCAAATCGCGCCAAACGGGCTTTGCTTTTCGCATGTCGGCCTTTGGGATTTGAACGCACCCATTCCAACTCGGCCTTCATGGCTTTTTGCCGTGAAGATTCTTGTTTTTCTTCCTGCAACAAACGGTTGCCCTTTTGCTCTAACCAACTGGAATAATTTCCTTCCCAGGGAATGCCGGAGCCGCGGTCAAGTTCAAGAATCCAGCCTGCCACATTATCCAGAAAGTAACGGTCATGGGTGACGGCGACCACAGTACCCGGATATTCATGCAGGAACCTTTCCAGCCAAGCCACCGATTCCGCATCCAGATGGTTAGTCGGTTCGTCCAGTAACAGCATGTCGGGATTGGACAGCAATAAACGGCATAAGTCCACGCGGCGTTTTTCCCCGCCTGATAACTTGGTAATATCAGCATCCCAATCGGGTAATCTCAAGGCATCGGCGGCGATTTCGAGTTTTCGTTCCAACTCCCAAGCGCCTGCGGCTTCAATCTTTTCTTGTAGTTCTGCCTGTTCTGCGATGAGTGCATCAAAGTCGGCATCAGGCTCCGCAAAAGCATTGTTGACTTCATTAAAACGATCCAGAATCGCCTTGGTTTCTGCAACTGCTTCTTCAACATTGCCTCTTACGGTTTTATTGGCATCAAGTTGCGGTTCCTGCGCCAGATAGCCGATGTTGATGCCTTTCTGCGGAATGGCTTCGCCTTCGATATCCTTGTCGATACCCGCCATGATTTTCAGCAAGGTGGATTTACCCGAGCCGTTTAAGCCGAGTACACCAATCTTTGCGCCGGGAAAGAACGATAAGGAAATGTCTTTGAGAATATATTTTTTGGGTGGCACAATTTTGCCGACCCGGTTCATTGAAAATATATATTGGGCCATAGCTGAGGGAGATTTGCTTAATTAATTAGGATGTTAAGGTTAGGTCACAAAGTGCCATGGCATATTGGTCAGTTAAATTGTAACTATCCACCACGAAGGCACAGAGGGCACGAAGTTTGTTGGTATGGTTAGTTTATTGATTACTCGAACACAAGATACCCCTCCCTCTCATCAACCTTAACAGTAACACCAGCTCTTTGTGTTCCCTGTGGCGAAAAAAGCCGCTGGTTTGAAAAACACGCTGACTAGTTACGTTAATGTGTTTGTTTGATGGCGGAAAGATGCCGTATCAGCCCCTGTTCGCCCTGTTGCATCACTCGATTATGGTTCCAGATAAATATGGGCTTGGTCAATATTGTAAACCAGTTCATCCAATGTTTGCAGGGTTGAACTTGCCAGATAAATTCTATTTTGGTGTGTTCCGACGAAGAATTCCAACTGAGGTTACAAGACCCGCTGCCCAGCAAATCTCCGGTCACTTCAACCGCCAAGCGACGATAGGGCAGGACTTCAGTGACCCGCAACTTCAATAACAGGCTATAGGGTAAACACGTATGCCAATGGTATTGCCTTACGTTGTCGATTCCTGTTGGGCTGCCATCTGCAACTTCCTGAACGGAAACAACATATTTCCACCATAGCGGCCACTTTTCAGTATCGACCAGATACAGCCAGGTTAATCCTATGGAAGCAGGAATCGACCATGTAGTCGTTAGCGAGAATTCGGGCCTGAAATCCACGATACCTTTCAATGTCCTTCAGCCGCTAACGCCAGTTAGTGAAGCAACAGCCAACAGCACAGATGTTAAAAGTTTATCGACCACGATAGAACATTAACAGGAATTCGGTATCTGTTATCAATGGACATAGGGAATAGGCATAGGATGCCGGGTTAATTCGAATTAATCTGAGAAAATTCGAAACACGCGGTCAAGTTAACACCAAAACAGCACTATGTCCTGGTTAACTCAGCGTCGCGGTAACATTTTTTAAGGCTCGAAAAGTTTGCAGTACTGGATAGGGCTCAAAAACCAACAGATTTTTGAGGGCGTGACCCGAACGAACTAGATTAAGCAGGGGTTACGTTTTCAGCTTGAGGCCCTTTTTGACCTTGTGTAACTTCCATTGTCACTTTTTGGCCTTCTTTTAAAGTTTTGCGACCGGATCCATTAATCGCGCTATGGTGAACGAAAACATCTTTGCCGCCTTCCTGGGCAATAAATCCAAAGCCTTTTTCATCATTGAACCACTTAACGGTACCTACAACTTGATCTGCCATATCGAACTCATTTAGTAAAAACGCCAATCTAAGTTGGCTTAACAAAATCCAGTCCAGGGACTGGCTCAACTTTTAACGCCCTTCAATGGTAGCACTAAAAAGATAAGGAGGGCAAAACATTTTAAGCAGGCATGGCAAGGATTAGAAGCGATCCATAGCCGAATAAAACAAAGAAAAAACAAAAATAAATTAATCAAGTCCCAGGGTAATTGCCATCGACTAGAAACTGTTTGTAACGCATTGATTACAATATGAATAGATTTATTTGCTTTTTCGTTACCGCTTATTTCCGCTCATCCACTTTAGATTGGAAAATGTAAGCCGGTCAAACATTTCGTGCATGACCAATGCGGCAAGGATTAACGACGTTCCGGTCAGTGTTTGCTCGGTTAAAGGTTCATGGTTGACGAGATGGCCTAACATTAACGCCATGACCGGAGTCATTAGGGAAATCAGTGCGACACGGGTGGCTGATAAATGGGTAAGCAGATAATAATAAAGGGGAAAACCAACCGTTGTAGCGACCGTCCCCAAGTAAATAATGGCCGCTAGATTGACAGTGGATAAATTGTCGGGCCATTGACCATCAACCATTGCCCAGGTGATTAGATAAGCGGGCAGTGCCAGTCCCAAGCCACCTGCCACTTGAGCTAAAGCGGGCAATCCTGCGTTAATGCGTTTTATCCAGACGGCGCTGACCGACTGCAAAAAGGTGGAAACCAATACCCCAGCTATGCCCAATACCGCGCTTTCCCCTGAGTGCAAGGCAGATCCAAACATGATGTATAAGCCGCTAACTCCTAAGCTATATGCACAACATTTGCTGAATGATAAATGATGCTCCTTGAGTAAAAGGTTCGCCATTAACGCTGTTATGAGCGGTGCAAGGCCGAATATGACTGAAATCCAGCCGGACGGGATGAATTGAGAAGCCCAATAAACGGCGATCATAGAGCCGTAGATTTGCAAGGCAACTGCCAGATAGGTCATCTTGGCCTTACGATGCCAGGCCAATGATTTACGCAAAACTGCTAACGCAAACAGTATGCAAGCCGCACCAATAGCCATGCGGCTGGTGGCAGCAAACAAAAAACCAGGGCCTTCACCGCTCCATTTTATGGCAAGTGGCGTGGTTGCCCAGAGCAAAACCACGCTGATGTAAGCGAGCGTAATACGCATTGGATTAGTTAATCACGAAAAAAGTGGATACAGGCCGCCCGGGTAATCTGGCGATAATTCAATCGTTTTTGGATTATAAGGCGAATCAGGATACCGTATTTTTTAACCGATACCACCGCAATGTCGTTATGTTAAGGGGTTTAGTTCTTTCTCCCTTGAGGGAGAAGGTTAGGATGAGGGGGAACGCCAAAGTATTTCCCCTTTTTATTCACCTCACCCCAGCCCTCTCCTACAAGGAGAGGGAGAATACTTCCTTAACTTTCATAACATTTCTGCCATATTGTCCAACACCTTAGAAATCTTACTTTCATCATGAATGTTTACATCAGCCAATTACGGCCTTATCATTCGCCCAGTTAGTTGCCCGGCACAGGCATTCAATGACACCAAAAGGAGTTTCGCCATGAATCTTACGGAAACCGAAGTGGAAGCCGCCCGCCATTATATCCAAAGGCAAATGGATATTCATTCCTGGTGGCCTAAAGCCCAGCCTGGAGAGGCACAGCGCGAATTTGCACTGATGAAGGACAGCGCCGTAGCCTTAAATGTTTGGTGTGAGCGATGGCTTGATGATGGGCAATGTCGCCAGCTTGAAAAGTCGGTTAGGGACTAAATTAGGATTGTTTCACCGTTAGCAAAAATTTAAAGGATTGTGTCGCTAGCAGAACTCATAGTCTTGGAATTTTTAGTGTTGCGAAAAATCAGCGGTTTTTCTTCACTCGTCAAACTGACCGAAGCCTTTGCTGAATCTATGGCTTGCTGAATAGCCGCGTGATCTGGCGATTTACTGCACACCGGATCGGCAATGTACATATCTCCAGTTAACAAATAAGACTGGCAACGGCAGCCGCCAAAATCTTTTTCTTTCTCATCGCAGCTACGGCAGGGTTCTTTCATCCACTCAAAGCCCCGGAAAAAGTTGAAGGCTTTGGATTCGTGCCAGATTTCCTGAATGTTGTAGTCGTTAACATTAGGGCAATCCAGGCCGGGCAACTCGCGGGCGGAGTGGCAAGGTAAGGCCACGCCGTCGGGAGCGATGGTCAAAAAAGTCGTACCCCAACCATTCATGCAGACTTTCGGGCGGTCTTCATAATAATCCGGCACGACATAGTAGATTTTCATTTTGCCAGCGACTTTTTCCTTAAAGTCTTGTGCGATTTGTTCAGCTTGTTCAAATTGCTCTTTGGTTGGCAGCAATAAATCACGGTTGGCATGTGCCCAGCCGTAATATTGCGTGTTGGCGAGCTCCAGGTAATCCGCGCCCAATTCTTCTGCCATTGCCAGTATTTCAGGCATCTGGTGAATATTTTCACGGTGAATGACCACGCACAAGACCATCGGATAGCCGTGTTTTTTCACCAGATGGGCGACTTCTTTCTTGTGATGGAAAGAGGTCGTACCGGCAATGTGGTCGTTAAGCTCCTGAGTGCTGGCTTGAATGCTGACTTGAATATGGTCAAGCCCCGCCTCTTTTAGCTGGATAATTTTTGCTTCTGTCAGTCCATAGCCGGACGTAATCAGGTTGGAATAATAACCCAGTTCCCGCGCATGTTTGACCAGTTCGACCAAATCTTTGCGCGTTAACGGTTCGCCGCCGGAGAAACCCAGTTGCACCGCACCCATTTTGCGGGCTTCTGTCAACACCCGTTTCCAGTCGTCCGTGCTTAATTCGGATGGGTATTTGGCATAATTCACCGGATTAGAACAATACGGGCATTGCAACGGGCAGGCGTAGGTAAGTTCCGCCAGCAACCAGCGCGGAGGAGTGATACTAGTTTTGGTTGATCCAGCCATTTTTTAAAGCGACCTCAAGAAAAGCGGTAATGTCGTTAGTGAGACCTGTGGTTGTAAATTTTTGTTCAAGATCGCTGATGATTTGGGCAAGATTACGTGTACCATCGCAACATTTCAGGATTTCCGCAGAGCTTTGGTTAAGTTCTACCATGCCTTCGGGATATAGAATGACATATTTTTGCTGCGCTTCTTCCCATTGCAATCGATGCAGGGGGGAGAATTTGATGGGTTGGTTTGGGTTGATGGTCATTTTTTGCGTTTTATTGTAGGCCGGTTTCGCTTTAGCGAACCGCCAATTCATTTCTGTGCTGTACAAATGGCGGATTGCTAAAGCGAATCCGCCTTACGGTCTTGTTTTATCCAGTCTATTGCAATCATGAGGTGGGCGAAAATGGTTAGGTTGTAGGGCGGGTCTCGACCCGCCCTACGTGCTACGTAATCAGGTAGAGTTTTACAACCCAACTAAAATTTGGTGGACTTTTAGGCGATTACAGCTGGTTCATCCAGTTCAGCGTCGTATTTTTTTGTCACCACGTCGCGGGTCGGCAACAGCCGACGCTCTTGCTCAAGCATGCAGGTACGCTCGCCAAACATCTCGAAAATATCGCTATAAAAAGCCTCTTCGCTCTGGGGAACTACCTCTGGAGACACAACTTGGTGTTCAATAAACTCCATTTGTGGTAAATAGCATATAAGCTATCAAATTACAACCCATTTAGTCTTCTTGCATATCGTATACTAACTAGACTATGCCTCACCTCAACTCCACCGTCCTGATGTCTGGCACTGAGCACTTCAGCGACGAATTTGCTATTAACGCGTACATGGACTCCTCTGTCCCCGTTGATAGCGACCGGGCGGCTGCAGAACATATCAACATTCGCCATGCGCTCGAAAGCGCCGGTGTGACCGTTATCCAAGTTCCCGCCCCAGAACATTGCCAAGACGGCGTATACACCGCCAACTGGGCGTTGGTTGGTGGTGAGGTCGCTGTTATGTCAAACTTGCCCAACAAGCGCCAGGCCGAGCAGCCATACGCCGAGAAGATATTGCGTGAACTCGGCAAAACCATAATCCATTTGCCAACCAGCATCCGTTTTAGCGGCCAGGGTGATGCCCTGCGCTGCGGCAAGTACCTCTTTGCGGGCACCAGTTACCGTACCGACGCTGCCGCCCACGACTTCGTCGCTGACATCTTTGGCTACGGCGTTGTTAGCCTCCAGACGATTCCAGCGCTGGACAATAATGGTACGCCAATTATCAATGCCGAAACTGGCTGGCCAGAGAGCTTTTTCTACGATATCGACCTGGCAATATCAGTGTTAAAGTCAGACCTTATTGCTTGGTGCCCTGAGGCATTCACTGCTGAAAGCCAGGAGAAGATTCGGGCATTAACTGATTTACAGAAGATTGAAGTTAGCTTGGAAGAAGCCCAGCAAGGCTTTGCCTGCAACCTCGTGTCCACCGGCGAAACCGTTATCATGAGCAACCGCGCACCTCAGCTCCAAGCAGCCATCGAAGCCCACGGCCTCAAAACCCTCCCCCAAGACGTAGTAGAGCTCGGCAAAGGCGGCGGCTTTATCCGCTGCACCACCCTAACACTCTATAATTAAACAGCGCAGCGCTCCATGGCTACTTATAAGACTCCCGCACAGCCCACTTATTATAACTATGCCGTGTTTGTCAGGGCTATGTCCTGACTACCGGATTGTTTTACAGTGCAAGGATAATGGTATGGATCCCCTCCCCTTCCCAACGGCAGCGCGATGTGCCAAAGTGGAAGGGTAAAGCCACCCCTTAACAGAAGAAGAGGAATCCGCCATGGATAGCACGGCAATTGGATTAGGCATTGCACAAAACGTTTTTCAGGTACATGGTGTGTATGCGCACGGTAAAACCGCATTACGCAAACAGCTCAAGCGCAGCCAAATGTTGGCCTTTTTCGCCAACCTGCCGCCGTGCTTGGTCGGCTTGGAAGCCTGTACCGGGGCGCACTACTGGGCGCGGGGGTTGACCAAGCTGGGGCATGATGCCCGGCTGGTCAGCCCCCAGTTCGTCAAGCCCTACGTCAAAGGCAACAAGGACGACGCCAACGACGCGGAAGCCATCTGCGAGGCGGTGGACCGCCCCAACATGCGTTTCGTGCCGGTAAAAGCATTGGGCAACAGGACATTCAGATGCTGCGCCGAGTGCGTAGTGGCCTAGTGAAAAAGCGCGCTGCCCATGCCAACCGGACACGGGACCTGTTGGGTGAGGGCTAGTCGTCGGGGCGGGGCTGGCGCAGTTACGCCGACGGCTGCCAGAACTATTAGAGGATGCAGAGAACGGCTTGACGATATCGGCGCGGCAACTGTTCTCAGACTTGTACGACAAACTCGTCGAACTGGACAAACAGGTCACCGCTTATGGAACGCTATGCGTTTGTGCTGGAGCCTTTGGCAGAAATTGCCGGGGAATTACAACATCCTGTCAGCCACATCCGGTATGCGGATTTATGGGAAAATTTTGATAAATCTAACCTGAAACAACATCGTGTTGCGCCTGATTGGTAAAGAGTTTGATCAGCAAAGTAGAGCGGGCATCGCGTACCATTAAACATCGTGAAGGTACGCGATGCGTACCCTACCTGACTTCCTTACGTCAGCACCAACCTACAAAATACCCAACATACGGGATACGGATTGCACCTTACCGTGTTATTTTTACTATTAATCCAGACCACTTAATTGTGGGACTAAACAATTATGAAGCTAAAACTACTAGTGTTTGATGTCGATGGCACAATTGCCGCTCCGAGCAGGCCTGTGACCAAAGAAGTAGCAGAGAAAATACGCAGCCTGGAAGAACGAGGGTGTAGAATTGCGTTCGCCTCTGGAAAGAACATCGCCTACTTGACAGGTCTTGCTCGAGGCATCGGGTTACAAGCCCCATTGCTGATTGGAGAAAATGGTTGTGTCATTTTTGACCCTTTACTAATGAAAGAAATACGACTTGCGGAAAGACCAATTGAATTTGCGGTGTTAGAAGCCGAAATTATACAATGTTTCAATGATACTGTATGGATACAGCCGAATCAGGTCGAACTTACTATTTTTCCTAAAACAAAAGGGGAGATGCCTGCCCTTGTCTCTTTACTGCGAGAGTTAACCTCTCCATTATTGGAGAAAATCGTTGTGTGGGAACATATAGATGCAATCGATATACTGCCGGTAGGGGTAGATAAGGGGAAAGCGCTGGCTGCACTTAGGACGGCATACGATTTAGATAAAGACATGGTTGTCGCGGTTGGGGACGGGAAAACAGATATTCCTATGGCTAACGAATGCGAATCGCTCTTCCTCGTGGGAAATCAGGAGATTGGGTCTGAAAACGATCATCTGAGACGATTTCCGACCGTGAGTGATGTCCTCGTTTACATGGAAAGCTTACTATAAAAATCATAGAGTGTTACGAAAAAGACAAACGTTTTTAAATGGAAGAAGTTTTGAAGTACAGCTTCAAATATCTTAATTTATGAAAATAACAACTCTAGCTTCAGGAATTGAGGGAGCAACTTATGGAGAGTAAACTTTGGCATGACATTTTCGTTAGTCTAATTGTCGGTGTCCTATTTGCTTCGGGTCCTGTTGTTACAGGGTGGGTTTTAGCGTTGCTCACAAACAACCCATCTCTACTAGAAAATCTGTACGAGCGAGCGAGCGTTTTTCTCTGGTCAGTTCCCGTTGCTATTGTATTTTATTTAATTTTATTATTTTTAAATGGAAGCGTTTAGAAAATAGTCCGGCACAGCAGCAGCTTTTGTTCCTTATCACCCTCATGCTTGGCTGTAGTATTGTCGGCCTGTTGCTTCAGCCTCAGAAAAAAAACCCAGACCTAATGTTAATAGGAAGCGGATCTGTCCATGGATATCTCAAAGAAGTATTTCCTTCTCTTCTTAAGGAAAACGCCACTCCAAAAGTGCTTGTGCTAGAAGGGAGTTCCGATGCCGGGCAACGTCTCCTGACGGATGCCTATCAAGACAAAGACAATGATCGCCTTCCTGAGGTGCCATTTTTGGCCATGGCGTCAAAACAGCTTGAGATTAAAGAATTCCAAGTTCAGAGACCTGAGAAAGATCGGTTTTTTGAGATCCAAATTGGCATTGACCCTTTAAAGGTAACACTAGGAGGGGGGAGTGACAGTGGGGGGAAACAGAGAAAGGTGAGGGAGGTGTTCAGCAACCTATTTGGCGGTAGCGCTCCAAAGGTGAAAAAGAGTGAAAAATATGACCGGACCTTTACCGAACTGAGTGACATTATGCCTCTTGTCTGGGATTGTACGAACCAGGACTTTAATACTGCCCCTCATCTCCTCTTTATGACAACTCAGGGCAGTGGGACTCGTTCAATTTTTGAGGAACGCTTCTTCGCGATAACAAAAGAAAAAGGGGGGGTAGGAACAACGGGAGATGAAGAGCCGTATAGTCCGGATCGTAAGCAAGCATGTTGGCCGCAGAACATGATGCGTTTTAATCTGGATGCAGCGCGTCCGTTCGATCTGCCTAAAGGTGAGCCTTGGATCATTTTGAGTGGAATTCTTCATAATGAAAATGAGTTCGAGCAAAAAACAGATGGAACTGTTGAGCAAATATTCCTCAAGAAGCAAAACGGTGAGTTAGAAATACGCCCCCTGTTTCTATATGGCAGGCTGAGTGAACCAAAGAATAGAAAATTATCTCTCGATCCTCAAGTGGCACGATTTCTATCTTCTCTATCCGAAAAAATGAACCAAGAGTTTAAGAAAGAAGTAAAGGATCAGAGTCCTCAAGTGGAGCTGATGCTCAAGATTGATGGGGCATTTAGGGGATGTTTTAGAAAACACACCGACTTCTTACATATTAATCCGAACAACCCAGATGACGCTTGGATTGATCATGTGCAGGGATCGACTGGATACATCTATAGACCAAATTGCTAACACGATAGGTGGAGTGAGTTTACGAACTCCAACAATAAATTTCGATAAAATCCTACTAAACAAGTGCCATAGGATGAACGAAGTGAAAGCGCATCGTTCGAGTTCTCGATTGATGCGCCTCGTAGCTCGGCGCATCCTATCGTAATTACCTTAACAACCCCTGCAACAACCCATTCAACTTATGGACAAAAGCGGCAGGATCATCCAATTGCCCACCTTCGCTCAATATCGCCTGGTCAAACAGTATATGGGTCAAATCGGCAAAGCGCTCGTCGTCCTGCTCAACTTTCAGCCGCGCCACCAAAGCATGGGTGGGGTTGATTTCAAAGATCGGCTTTCTGTTCATACCCATGCCCATCGACTGCCCAGCTTCCTTCATGATGCGCTCCATGTTCAAGCTCATGCCGTAAACATCGGCAACCAGACAAGCGGGTGATTCGGTCAGACGATGGCTTAAACGGACTTCGCTAACCTTATCAGACAGCACATCCTTGATTTGCTTGATAACCGACTCGAAACCTTTACTGGCTTCTTCCTGCTCTTTTTTGCTTTCTTCATCTTCCGGCGCACCTAAATCAAGGTCGCCTTTGGCTACCGATTGCAAATGTTTACCGTCGAATTCATCCAGGTGGGAAATTAGCCACTCATCAACCCGGTCGGACAACAACAAGACTTCAATGCCTTTTTTGCGGAAAATTTCCAGATGCGGGCTGTTTTTTGCGGCAGCGAAAGTTTCTGCGGTGACATAGTAGATTTTATCCTGGCCTGACTGCATCCGGCTGACGTACGCTTCCAACGATACTTCTTGCTTGTCGGTATCGGCAAGGGTAGTAGCAAAACGCAGCAATTTAGCAATCCGCCCTTTGTTGCTGAAATCTTCAATTGGGCCTTCCTTGATGACTTGGCCGAATTCCGACCAGAATTTTTCATACTTTTCGGGTTTATTTTTTGCCAAGCCTTCCAGCATGCCCAATACTTTCTTGACGGCTCCCGATTTGATGGTGCTGATTTGCTTGCTTTGCTGCAATAGCTCCCGCGACACATTCAACGGCAGCGAACTGGCATCGACAATACCACGAATAAAGCGCAGGTAGCGAGGCATCAGTTGTTCCGCATCATCGGTAATAAAGACCTTACGGATGTAAAGTTTTACTCCGTGCTTGGGTTCTCTGTCCCAAAGATCAAACGGCGCATGTGACGGTACATAAAGCAATAAGATATATTCATTAACACCTTCGACTTTACTGTGTACATGCGTCAAAGGATCCTGATAATCATGGCCTACATGCTTATAGAATTCATTGTAGTCCTCATCAGAAATGTCCTGACGGGCTTTCGTCCATAAGGCCGAGGCACTGTTAATGGTTTCTTCTTCGACTTGTGCGACCGGTTTTTTCTCTTGTTCGCCTTCTTCATTTTCCTCATCGTCCATTCCCGGCATGGCTTCTTTGTCCATCACAATCGGCAAGGAAATATGATCGGAAAATTTTTTGACGATGGCACGAATACGATAACCGTCCAAAAACTCGCTTTCCGATTCCTTAAGATGCAAGACGATTTCCGTGCCGCGTTGCTCCTTAGCTACCGTTTCCAGCGTGTAATCGCCCTCCCCTGTCGATTCCCAGCGTGCGCCTTCCTCTTTGCTCGCACCCGCTTTGCGCGTGGTCAGGGTCACTTTGTCAGCGACGATAAAAACGGAATAAAAGCCGACACCGAACTGGCCGATCAATTCGCTGTCTTTGGCTTGCTCGCCCGTCAATGCTTCAAAAAACTGTTTGGTTCCTGATTTGGCAATCGTACCGATCTGTTCCTGCACTTCGGCACGAGTCATGCCGATACCGTTATCGGTAACGGTAATGGTGCGCTTGTCTTTATCGTAAGCTAAACGTATCTTTAATTCGCTGTCGCCTTCGTACAGGTTGTCATCGGATAATGCCTCAAAACGCAGCTTATCCGCCGCATCAGAGCCATTGGAAATTAACTCGCGCAGAAAGATTTCCTTGTTGCTGTACAAGGAGTGGATCATCAGATGTAAAAGATGCTTTACTTCAGTTTCAAAACCTAAGGTTTGTTTTTTTGCTTTGACAGACATTTTTCCTGTTCCTAATGTGGTGAAATAAACTGCTTTTGATGTAAGGGCAGATTTTATTATTTCAAGGGCGTGTGGGATTTTACAATATCTGGATAAGCTGTAGCATAGATAGCGGCACAAATCGTCCTACCCCACCTCGCATGAGATGAGGTAACATACCCCGCTCGGCTTTGGTTGTTCACAGAGCAGCAAACCGAGTGAGTATTTTTTATAAAGTATCGGTCTAATGGGCAACTTAACAATAAATTCTGGGGATCAATGGTCGGTTAACAAAACTTTTAGCAGTAAACCTTGGCCTCAGATACAAGGCTTATTTTCCATCCAAACGGAGAAAATCGATGAAATGTATTTATTACCTCACTTCTACTCTCGATAGCACCGGCCATATTAGCGACGATCTGCACGAGGCAGGTATTGGCAACTGGTTTATTCATGTTTTAAGCAAGGATGAAGCGGGGCTTAGCAAAAAAAAGATACATTCGAGTAATTATTTAGAACAATTGGATATTCTGCGTTTCGGCATCATCGGTGCGATTATCGGTTTTATCGTGGGACTGTTTGCAGCAAACTGGATGGATACCGCTAAACCTTTCGGCTCCGACGTGCCGGGCATCGCTTATTTTGCAGTAGTTGCTGTACTGACCTTGTTCGGCGCTTGGGAAGGCGGCTTGGTAGGCATTGCCAGCGAGAATAAAAAAGTCGCCCTATTTCATGATGACATCGAAGCCGGCAAATATTTGATTTTGATTTATGCCCGAAAAGACAGGGAAACGATAGTCAAAACGGTCATGAACTCAAAGCATCCAGAAGCCGAACTGGTTGCCGAAGATGAGTATTTCTATAATCCCTTGACGGGGCTGAAGCGGATATGATTATTCCAGGCTAACCAAGCGCCCAATTACCAAGCAGCTTCAAAATAAGGGTAGCGTCCCCGCCAAACGAAACTCCATCAACACAGTGCATAACGCTATGGTAATGTACCGTGTGGACTACGCCTTACAGTGTTGACAAAGGAGGATTAATTTCTCCAAGTGGTCGGTTTGATGTCAAAAATATATC
>NZ_JBKKBJ010000041.1:0-29524 GCF_046714055.1 Methyloglobulus sp.
CGTCTACGTCATGGAAGAGGGCAGTTTAATTGAAACAGGTACGACGAGTGAAATTTTGACCCACCCAAAAAAAGATGCGACAGTTCGACTACTTCACGCAGCACAGGCGTTGGGACTACCATGAACAAGAACTCGCTAAGAATAAAATCGAAGTTTTGGATTGCGGGCCTGATTTTAATTTTTGCTACGGGTAGCCTATTGACGTGGCAAAGCTATAAATCCTCCAGCCCAACCCCTGAACCCATAGTTCAACTCCGCGATATTTTGCTGCTGTCGCAAACTCAAATTAGCTCCTTCGACCCATTAGATGCCTTTCACGAAGGGCATATTCAAATCGTCAAACAAGTTTACGAGACCTTGACCGATGTCGATGAACATGGACAATGTGTCCCTCTGTTAGCCGACAAATGGGAGACAACCGATAATAAAATCTGGCGGTTCCACCTGAAAAACAACGTCTTCTTTTCAACCTCGCCCATTTTTGCCACCAAAGCCGAACGCCACCTCGAAGCGGCGGATGTGGTTTACAGTTTTCAACGCTTGCTAAGCCCGGAATCGAAGTCCTTGGGTGTCGCCTATTTTCGTGATATTGCCGGACTCGACGAATATCGGGCTAGTAAACAACCGTCCTTGCGCGGGGTTAGGGCTATTTCAAATGATGTCGTCGAATTCGAGTTGACTCAACCCGATGCAGGCTTTTTCTGCGTCGTATCCCTGCCTTTCGCCAGCATTGTGAAACAACAAGCCGTGACGCGCCTCGGCGAAGATTTCAAACTCAAACCCATCGGCACAGGGTCATTTCTGCTCACATCCTATGAACCGGATCAACGGGTCGTCCTCAGCCGAAACCCTGATTTTCGCCAAGGCCCAAATGAGCCGACGAACCCTGCCGTTGAGGAAGTTCGTATCCAACTCACGCGGGACGAGAATGCCGCCTATGCCGCATTCAGTAATGGAGCCACTGACTTTCTCTCGCTCGATTTCGCTGGGCTGACCCGCTTCCGCCAGCAGGCAAATGTTTCCACGGCACCAATCGTTTCCCAGCCGACCGCGAAGTTGCAGTTCTATCTGTTTAACCTCAAAACAGTCGCCAAGTCAAAGGTTCGGCATGCCATCTCGGCAGCGGTAAACCGGGCGAAGATTCAGGAGCTTATCGGCGATTCCGGGCTAATGGCCACATCCGTTTTTCCGGCCGCCATCTTCCCTGAATTATCGGGGAAACATCCGGCGCTGGATTCGACTAATTTCAAATCTGCCCATAAAACAACGCCAAAACGCAAAAGGCTCGCCGTATTACGGCTAGTTTGTTTCAACGACACACTCTCGCGTGCTGTAGCCTCGCGTATCGCCGACGATCTGCAAGCCGAGGGCTACACGGTAAAGATTGAGGCTGCGGCTTTCCCGGTTTTGGTTGAGAGACTGACGCGGGGAGAATACGATTTGATCCAACTGTATTGGGGGCCGCTCTATGCGGAACCCGCGCATTACCTTGGGCCGTTCCTGACCAGCCAATTTCCGCCCCAAGGCAATAATTTCAACCAATACTCCAACGCCTCTTTCGACCAACGTATCGCATCCGCCAAGGCAAGTAGCAACGCTGCAACCCGCCGCAAGCTATTTCTCGAAGCGCAAGACGTGTTGCTGAAGGACATGCCGCTGCTGCTCCTATATTTCGAGAATCTCGTGCGGGTCTCGGATAATAAATTCACCCTGCCGACGCATCCGCTGCTGTACCGGCGCTACAGCCTGGCTCAGCCACAATGAAAACGGCATTGTGGAAGCTTGCCCTCGTGCGTTTGGCGGCTATCCTGCTGACGATGGCACTCTTGCCGCTAATCCCTATCGCTGCCGTGAAACTGGGTTTTACCTCCCCCGAATACTTACATCGCGGCGTCTTGCAGGGGCCTGCTTCTACCGGAACGGAAACTAGCATTGTCCAAGCCTATGTCGAAACCACGCAGGGACTCATGACCGCGACGCTGGGAAATTCGTTGGCGACGGGGTTGCCGGTTGGCCGCTTGCTTAAAGGTAGCCTGGAGGCGACAGCCCCGATTCTGGGCATAGCCTTGTTACTCTCCATGAGCATCGGACTTCTATTGGGCATTGCCGCCGTTTTGGGACGTGGTGGGGTCTGGCTTCTTTCGGTCGCCATGGTGGTCGCGTGTGTACCGATAGTAGTGCTGGCTTATCTGGCGCTGGAATGGTTGGGAGCATACACTGAAAATGCTGTGATTCGGCTGCTTGTCCCTGCTGTTTTGCTGTGCCTTTATCCGGCTTACCTGATTGCCGGCACCACTCGCGCCACGCTGGCCGACTTGTCCGCCAGTGAAAACGCCCAGTTCCTGCGCGCCTGCGGATTCAGCGAGCAAGACATCCTCGTTTCACAGGCACCCAAGCCCTTGCTGTTGCGCTTGCTGGCGTTGGTTTATCCATCCCTGCTGTATGGCTTGAGCTTTTGCTTCTTTGTCGAGGCTCCCTTTGGCATCCCCGGCTTCGGCCAACGGTTCCTCAACGCGGTGCAGGCGCTCGACTACCCGGTCATCATCGGTTTTTCCTTGAGTGGCTTTCTGCTGCTGACGGTCGTTGAACTGGCCTTGGCACTGGTACAAGCTGCCTGCGATCCGCGTTTACGCCATGGCTAAGTCATTCCTGCAACCGCCCTCCTGGAACCATTGGTTTGGAACAGACTTGGCAGGCAAGGATGTTTTCCAAGCCTGCCTCATCGCCACCGTGCTTGAATTGATCACGCTTGTGGTGGTCGCGGTCATGCTGCATACATTGACCTTGGTTGTTGCCGGTTTGTTTGGTGTTTCATCGAATCGCTGGATACGGACAGCCTTGCCGCAAGCTACACATCTTTGGTCTACCTTGCCACATTTATTGCTGGTGACACTCATCGTCGTCCTGATTGGGCCAGGGCAATTGCAACTCATGGTAAGTATGTTGGTAACCTTGTTAGCCGCGCATGTGATGTTCACCCTCTCTGTTCTGGGAAGCAGAGCGTCAAGACTTCATTACCGCCAAATTGGCATTGGGTTTGCCGCATATCCATATATTGGCGCAAGATGTGGTCATCTGGGTGCATCACAGGCTCCTGCCATTCACCCGCGCCCGGTTGCCGGAGATCGTAATGCTGCATCTGGCCCTTAGCTTTTTGGGGTTTGGCATGCGCCCGCCCGGGGCTTCTCTGGGAAGAATGTTGTTTGACGGCTTGCCGTTTATGTTTGCGGGTTGGTGGTTGTGGGTGTTCCCAGCGGTTTTGGCCGGAATCGCTCTTATTTGCGCGACAACTCTCTCTTCGAAAGTCGTTTGGCTGAGGGGAAACATGGAGGATTTCGAATGACTTCGCTCAGCGATATCAAGAACTCTTTTCAAGAGGGTCGATTGATTCCTTTCGTGGGTGCAGGGTTTAGCATGGTTGATTCCAAGGCACCTAGCTGGAAGGAACTTTTGGCTCAACTAGCTCTTGACTTGAATTCTCGCCAGAAGCTTATATTTTACAGTCTGACTGATAATCTCGAACAGGCAGAATACTACAACAAAGTACGCCCAGGAAAGATAATAGATAAAGTGAAAGCGATACTGGACAGCCACCCCAACAGCCCCGATTCACTTGAACCTCACAAGTTGTTGTTGTGCAATTTCGACCGTATCTATACAACGAATTACGATAAGTATTTCGAGGATGTTGCTTTATCGCTGAGTATCGAGGTTCAGAACGTGCCGACGTTGCCTCTGTCGCCATCGTTCCATCCATATATTACAAGAAACCCTAGTTCAAACAGAACACCGTGTGTGCATAAACCATCGCCGCCATGCAGCAGCCATAATAACGCCCGTCGATTAGTGAAATATCATGGAGACTACCGCGTTCCGAAAAGTCTGATTCTGACCGAAACAAGCTACTTCGAGCGTCTATTGGATGCCGATGCCAAGGACATGCTCTTTGCGGGCGATGCGTTGTTCTATGATTTCCTTTTCCTCGGCTACAGCTTTCAAGACATTAATCTGAAATACACCCTACAACAATTGGAACGTACATTTGAGACACTCGGAAATACCATAACTGGAAAGCGAGGGCGACGGGAAAATAAGTTTTTCATCTTGCGCACGGCTGATCATCCGAGAAACCACTTCCAGGACATCGCTTACAAGCTGAAATCATTGGATATGAAGAAGAATGTAAAAGATGGCTTCGAAAAATCTGGATGTCAGTTAAAGTCATTTAAACGGATCAACGGTGAAAGGCTCTCGGTTGAGGGATCGGCCAGTAATTTTTTGTTTTCATCATTCCCGGCAGTGTGGGCTTGTACAGAGGTCGATTCCTACTGCAAATGTGCCACCCGAGACTGTTCTAAAGTTCACCTTATAGGGCTTTCAGGAAAAGAAGATGAGATCACAAAGGCAGCCAAAGAATTCCGCGCTCAGGTTCTCAACGAAGGCTTTACAAATTTTCTAAAAGATTTAGGATGCAAATAATGAAACCGACAGTAAATGAAATCGCTACGTTTTTACGGAACCTTTTAAGTGATGGGCGTTTGCATACGGCGGACATCGAGATTTTGAAGGCCCACGCCAAGTTGCCAAACCGTAGCGGTGTGAATTGGGAAATTGCCAAAGCAGCTTCCAAAGGTGTGGTTAAACAGTGGTCGTGTGACCTCACACAAGAAGTGAAAAAGCGCAATCCCCAGTGGCAACAGGAACCAACTTGGCACACGGTGGATTCCTTACAGCGGTGGCTAGGCCATGCCCTTGCTGAAAGGTTTCCTTACTATAATTCCCTAATCCAAGAGCGGCAAAACCACACCAAACGCTGGTGGATGGCGTTAGGGGAATCTGTCGATACACAGACAATCAACGGCAAAGTCACGGCGAGTCGGTTGCGCAATGAGATTGCGGAAGCGCTGGATAAGCTGACAATATAATTGTGGAGAAAGATCATGGCAATCGGATTTTCAGGTAGCAACGGCGGCATCACCAACCGCCAACACCAAATCACCCTCAACGACCTCGAACTGGCGGCGCGTGGGCGGTTTTTTTCACCGCCGCTCGAAGTTTCATACTTCGCCAACAACGTCTGCAACCTCCGCTGCCAACATTGCTATGTGGGTTATGAGCGCGAGGATGGCGGACTGGACGAGGCGGAGTGGGTCGATGTGTTCGAGCAATGCTTGGCGCTGGGCGCGTTGACCTTCGGCAATGTGGGCAAGGAACCCACCCTGTGCTGGGATAAGTCGGTTTCCCTGATGCGTTGGCTGGCGGAACGTCGGCGCTCGGTCACTCGCTTACGCTTTGGGTTAGTGACTAACGCAGTTCGGCTAGACGAGCGCAAAGCCGCCGATTTAGTGGAGCTTGCCCCCGATTATCTCGACATCAGCTTGGATGGCGTGGGCGAAACCCACGACGCGATACGCGGCAAAGGGAGTTATCGGCAAACCACGCGCAACATCGCCGCCTTGCCGCCCGAACTGCGGGAAAAAGTGTTCATCAGTTTCACCGCCAACGAATGGAATGCCGACTCCCTGCCTGCGTTAGTTCGGGAAGTCGCCCGCCTCGGCGTTAAAAACATGCTCGTTTCGCCGTATGTGTCGCGGGAAAACAGAAACCCAGATGACGATGATGCGCTGCTAGCCACCGATCACCGTTTGGTACACTTATGTAGTGAATTGGCCGAAGGCCGACTGGTGGACTTTTCCGGTTTGGACAACTTCAACATTTATGTGAAGAACGATTACACCACGCGGCTTTCGCTGATGAATACCCTGGCCCAAACCGGCGTAATCAACTTTGCTAACCTTTGGGAAGATGACTATGGGGTCATTTTCACACCTTATAAATTTGGAACGAACCAAGTTTATTTCAGCTATCTGCCATTTGAAACCACGTTCCGCAAAGCCATCCGTTTCAGCCACGACGGTTTCATCGGCAACTGTTATGACATGTTTTTCCGCGATTACACTCAACGCACTGTAGGGAATGCCCGTGAAATCAGGCTTGCCGATCTCTACCAAGAATTTGAAAGCGGCTTTCTTGCGGATAAGGCGATCCAGACAAAGTATTCAATCTCCTCTGGAGAAGGGATTATTAAGGTATTAGGGAGTAAAGAAAACCAATACGAAGGTTTGATAATGTATTAAGAATTATGATGCCAATTTGGTAGCACCATCGTCTGCTTTGGATTTTATTTGGTATTATGTAAAAAGTTAGTGTGTGGCTGCAATGGGTCGAAAGCTACAATTAGCATGAACCCAACAGGCCGGACGGGATATTCATCCCGTCCGTAACGTTTTTCCTTACCTTCCCACCAGTAGTAATGTCGCCCATCACCAAATGATCGGAACGGGATAAATAGCAGATCCCGCTTAGATTTACCCAAAACTCCACCATAAGTTATCCGCCGAGAAACCTTACGGCCAACGGCGAGCAGGGATTTGCCGAAGACCAAATCCAGTGTTCAGGACGCCCCACATAGCTCTTTCTCACCGGATTTTCATGGATGTAATTGAGCTTCTGCAGATAGAAATCCGGATTTTCGATCTTCTTCGGTGCGTTGGTATCCATCCAGAACCGATACTTACCCTCATCATCCACAAACAACTTCAAAACGCTGGGTTCCGTGGTTTCGAGGTTGCTCTTGAATTTCCCGGAGGTAAACCGTTTGAAGTCACGCAGGAATCCACCCATGTCCGGGGACGTGGCGATGAGATGGATGTGATTCAGCATAAAAACATAACCATTCAATTCGAGCCCTTTATCCTCCTGGCAGTAACGCAGCGACTCAGCCAAAATCTGCCAGCGGTTGTGACGGTCAAACAGGTAATACCAGCGCTGGATCGTCAGCGTCAGGTAATAAGTCCCAGAATTCAGGTTAACGGCTACACGGCGTGAAGGCATGGTATTGGTTTCCTCTAAAAGCTTTAAATTTCACTATGTCTATATCCAAATTTATATGCCAGACGGGATATCCCGTCCGTAACATTTCTCACGACCCATCCGTTGGCGGTAACGGCACCCATCGCAAAATCTGGGGACGGGGTGCATACCCCGTCCCGCTCGTGGATGCTTGCGAACCCCAACGTTCTACCTCACACACGTTCACCCGCTTCCAATTCGGATTCCTGAACACCAGCCCACCAGGCCGGACGGGATATTCATCCCGTCCGCAACATTTCTCTCATGACCCACCCGTTGGCGGTAACGGCACCCATCGCGAAACGTGGGGACGGGGTACATATCCCGTCCCGCTCGTGTTTTTCGGTCTCGTATGACACAGGGCACCTTTTTGGCTCTCGTATCAGTCCCGCTCCGTTTTCCATACCCCGTCCGCTCATACCCCGTCCCGCTCCAGGCGCATCCTTTCCCATACCCCGTCCCGCTCAGGGTCGTTTCCCAATGGCGCAATACGCCAAGGCTATTGCGCCTTACGCGGGTTGAATAACCCGTCCCACTCGGAATTCCGTGCGTCGAAATACCATCACCGTTGTTAAAGGGTAAAGAAAATGTTTGGGCGGCCGCTGCTGTACACGCAGTTGGTCGTGTTAACTTTCTGGATGATCCATCCCAATCACCTCATTGCAAAGCCAGAGCTATATATGAGTTTTTTGGTATCGCTGAGAGCACTGGACAAAACAAGTCAAAGGAAATAAGGGATATCCTAAATATGGGACCGATGTCGCCCGAATGGTCTTTACCCAGTCAACTAATCAATAATCCTATGGTTTGGATGTTGCAAGTCGATGGCATAGTTGTTGATATTCGCCAGGCACCAATTGAATTACAAAAGTTTGCCTTTGAAGAAGGATATATCCCCTTTATTCCTTCCAAACAGCGATAGATGTTGAGTTACAGTGCATGGTATTTACCTTAGAGCTTTTGCAATATTCTGTATTGCAATGTTCTATACAAAAATGTATGCTGTACTAATATACATTTGGAATATAACTATGCCACATATACAAACCAAAGAAGCGGTTTCCATCAATATCCGTGCCAAAGCTAAGCAGCGTGATCTCATCGACCAAGCTGCGACTCGTTTAGGTCGTAGCCGGTCTGATTTTATGCTTGAAGCCGCCTGTCGTGAAGCGGAAGACGTATTGCTCGACCAAGCTTTTTTCTCAGTCGATGCAGGCACATTTGCTAAATTTCAGGTGTTGCTCGATCAACCACTACCGCCGACTGATAAATTACGCCGGTTACTCAAGACAAAAGCTCCCTGGGAGAAATGATAGCGTTTAATCTCAAGCCGCCCTCACCGATTACGGCTGATCACGAGCTGGCAAATTTCGACAGTGGTGAATTGTTCCTGAACGAATGGCTTAGGAAGTGTGCGTTAAAAAACCATGCGACTGGAGCTTCACGCTGCTTCGTGCTTTGTTCTGGAAACACTGTCATCGGATACTACAGCCTATCAGCTGGAGCTATAAGCCATGAGGTCGCACCAAAGGCGATGCGGCGCAACATGCCTAACCCGCTGCCAGTCCTCCTGCTTGGTAGGCTCGCCGTCGATAAGCATTACCACAATAAGGGTATCGGTCAGGCATTGTTGCGCGATGCGATGATTCGGGCAGTCAACGTCTCTGGCGATGCTGGCGTTTTCGCCATACTGGTTCACACCCTTACTGACCAAGCCAAGCAGTTCTATCTGTCGCGTGGCTTCGTAGAATCACCTTTACAGCCGATGACCCTTATGATGACGATAGAAACAGTCAGATCAATTTTGTCTGAGCCTGATTGACAACAGGGTAACTCGTAGCAATTAATAAAGTGTTTGAAATGATCCGATTTAGGTCGGCCTGAGTTGTTCAAATTTCCCTAATTTTTCAATTCCCCTTACGACTCAAAAATGTGGATAATTTTGCCATACCTCCCTAAACCTGAAAACTATAATTCAAATCAAAGGACTGCTTTGGGAAAGTTTTGACGGTGCTTTCAGTGTCGCCTTTGGGTCGAAAGCTACAATTAGCATGAATATTAGAATGACTGCTTTTGTTTGTCAGAGTTTATTTCACAATTTAGTATGAAACTTTATTACTTGAATAATTGCAGATTAACAAGCAAGCCTCCATTTCAGTATGATACTTTATTTTTTAAGAGTCGAATTTTTCAACGGTAGAATACGGAATACAGCAGTTCTCAGTATGAAACTTTATTACTTTAAGACATCTGTGTTCAATAATGTTTTTGCCTGATTTGGATAATATATCATTTGCTTATTATTGTCGGTTTTTTGATTCCCCTCACCCTAGCCCTCTCGGCAACTGCTCCCTGCGTTGCCCTACCTCCTGCATCCATGCAGTCGTCCAGCAGGAGAGGGGACGAAAGCGCCCAATGAAGTGCGATAGGTATACTTCCATTGTCTTGAATGGATTCTTCAGTTGAGTTCGCGGTGACGGACAATCACATTTAGGGTAGGGCTTTTGAACTGCTTCGAGAGTGAATCAACCAGATAAACTGAGCGGTGCTGACCCCCAGTACAACCAATGGCTACGGTCAAGTAACTACGGCCTTCCGCTTCAAACCTCGGAATCCAACGCTCCAGAAAATCCGTAATATCTTGGAAAAACTCAGCAACAAGGTCTTGGCCTTTCAGAAAATCGCTAACTGGCTGATCTTTGCCTGTCAACCCCCTCAATTCAGGTATCCAATAGGGATTCGGTAAGCCACGTGCATCAAACACAAAATCAGCGTCCAAAGGCACCCCGTTTTTGAAACCAAACGACTGAAATTGCAGGGAGATATGCCTGATGTCGCGCTCACCAATTTGGTCTTTTACCAAGTCGCGGAGCTGATGGTAATGGGTTCGGCTGGTGTCAATGACGACGCTCGCGTGTCGGGCAATAGGCACCAGCATCTCTTTTTCAATTTTTAACGCTTCTTTTAAAGGAAGATTAAAATCCGTAAGCGGGTGTTTTCGGCGAGTTTCGCTGTAGCGCTTCAATAAGGTCGATTCTTCAGCCTGCATAAAAATGATCTCGCAATCAATCCCCTTACTGCGGATCAAGCGCAGACTGTCCGAAAAATTCACCAGGCTTTCGCTTTGGTTCCGTGCATCAATGCCAATGGCGGTTCTTGCATAGGTGCTTTTATCAGCCATCATGACATGGCTAATAAAATCTTCCAGCAGGGTAATGGGCAGGTTATCGATACAGTAATAACCGCAATCTTCCAGTGTTTCTAAAGCAATACTTTTGCCGGAACCGGAAAGGCCGCTAACAATAATCAACTTCATAAAATCTGAGTGAGGGCAATGGTGCAAAGTACAACAAAATGTTCAACTTTGCACCATATTGCTGGCATTACCGATGGCTTCCGACTTTTTCCTTGTACTTGGTAATCTGTCGATCCAGTTTATCGACCATATCGTCAATGGCCGAGTACATGTCTTCCTGATGGTCTTCTGCAAACACTGTTGCCCCGTTAATATGCACCGTGGCCTCCGCTTTTTGCATTATTTTTTCTATGCTCAATATAACGTGTACATCAGTAACATTATCAAAATGGCGCCCTAACTTATCGAATTTCGAATTGACGTGCGCTCTTAAAGAGTCAGTAATTTCTAGGTGATGTCCTGTTACTATGACTTGCATGGAATAAACTCCTTTACTGATGGATAATTAGTTTTAGACGAGTTAGCCTTATAAGGTACGTTTTCTCTCGCTTGATGAAGAAACAAACATCGCCTCGCGATATTTTGCAATCGTTCTTCTCGCAATGTTGATCCCCTTTTCATTTAATAAATCCGCGATTTTACTGTCGCTTAATGGCTTTGCCGGATTTTCATTGCCGACTAACTCTTTAATAAAGGCCCTTATGGCCGTGGATGAACACTCACCTCCTTCTTCAGTTGAAACATGGCTGGAAAAAAAATATTTAAATTCCACAATCCCGTTAGGGGTATGCATATACTTTTGGGTAGTGACCCGTGATATGGTCGATTCATGCATATCCAATTCTTCGGCAATGACTTTTAAGACCATGGGTTTCATGGCAATAGGGCCGTGTTCAAGAAAATCCGTTTGTCTGGCTACGATAGAACGGGCAACCCGCAGTAGCGTATCGTTGCGTCCTTGTAAGCTCTTGATGAACCATTTGGCTTCCTGGTAATGTTCTTTCATGCACAGATTGTCTTTACTCTCATCGGCTTTTTTTATCAGCGCTGAATACTCAGCATTTATACGCAATTTTGGGGCGCATTCCGGATTTAGGTTAACCAACCAGATGTTGTTCCGTTTGCTTACGTAGACATCGGGTATGACGTATTCCGATCCTGATTGTTGTATTTGCAAACCCGGTTTGGGATCGAGCGTCCTGATAAGCGCGACGATCTTATCAAGATGTTCCGATGGTACGCCCAGTTCCCGCATCAGCGCCGTCCGGCCATGGTTAGCCAACAGTTCCAAGTGGTCTGTAACAACGGTCAGCGCCTCTCTTCTATAAGGAGTTTGCACAGGCAGTTGCATTAATTGAATCCTAAGGCAATCCTGAAGGTCAACAGCGGCTACGCCTGAAGGATCAAAATTTTGCACCCTGTGCAATACGGTTTTGACTTCATCGTAATCCAGGTCGTCAATTTGACCTTGCAAACCCTGAAAAATTTCCTCAAGACTGCTGGTCAAATAACCTTCGTCATTGATGGAATCTATAATTGACAGGGCTATGTCGTGATCGCGTTCGGAAAACGGGGTCAGTTCCAGTTGCCAGACCAAATGGTCTAGCAACGTCGAAACCCCGCTGCGCTGCGTTTCAAATTCAACCGCTTCACTGCGAGCCCCACCCACGTCACCCCCATCTTCGTAAACATCATCCCAAGACGAATCAATGGGTAGCTCATCGGGCATTTCAGTTTGTGAACCTTCGCTGGTGAGGGTGTCGGTATTTTCAGTTTTCTTTTCTGCCAATACTTCAATGGACTGAAAACTGCTGTCTTCCTCGTCCACTTCCAGCATCATGTTCGATTCAAGCGCCTGCTGAATTTCCTGCTGTAAATCCAAAGTGGACAATTGCAGCAACCTTATCGCCTGCTGCAATTGCGGCGTCATCGATAACTGCTGGCCTAGCTTAAGATTTATTGAATGTTTCATAAACGCATCACATTACCTGTGAGTAAACATCATAACTTGAAATTATTGCCTAGATAAACCTTACGCACTTCCTCATTGGTCACGATGGAATCCGTGCTGCCTTCAGCAATAACCCTGCCTTCATTAAGTATATACGCACGGCTGCAAATGCCTAGTGTTTCCTGAACATTATGCTCGGTGATCAAGATGCCGATCCCCCGGTCTTTCAGGTGCTCTATGATTTTTTGTATGTCTTCGACCGATATGGGGTCAACGCCGGCGAAGGGTTCATCCAGCAAGATAAACTGGGGGTTACTCGCCAGCGCCCTGGCAATTTCAACCCGCCGCCGCTCACCGCCGGACAAGCTCAAGGCCATTTGCTTGCGTAAATGTGGAATATGGAATTCTTCCAGCAACTCCTCAATAATCAGTTCCATCTGCCCTTCCGTCAAATCTGGACGGATTTGTAAAACCGCCCGTAAATTATCCGCCACGCTGAGTTTGCGGAAAACCGAAGGCTCCTGTGGCAAATAGCCCACGCCCAGCTGCGCCCTCAAATGCATGGGATGATGGGTGATGTCTAGTGAGTCCAGCAAAATTTCGCCTTCATCGGCCTTGATGAGCCCCACCATCATGTAAAAACTGGTGGTTTTCCCTGCGCCATTAGGCCCTAACAAGCCTACCACTTCACCGGTATTGACATGCAATGAAACACCATTGACTACATTACGTTTATTGTAGGTTTTGATCAGGTGTTTTGCTGCTAGTGTTGCCATTCTTCTTATAACCCGTTTTATTTTCGGTTTTTTGTTTGGGCTTCAACAGGACGTGGACGCGCTTGGCATCTGAGGACTTTTCACCTGCTTTCACGATAGAACGCTTACTATCATATTCAATTAAGTTACTGGAATAAGTGGCACTGCCCTGCCAAACCGTCGCATCATCAATGAGGATCAGTAGATTCTTCTTGGGGTAATACTCGCCGGTTAAGGCTTCACCCGTTATGTCTTCTGCGCCTGGGTTGGGCGTTTGTTTAAATTTCGCCTTATTGCCAGTAAACACTAATTTTTCGGCATAGCCATCAACAAAATAGACCACCAGCTTGTCCGAATTGACCTTTATACTGCCCTGAACGGAAATGACATTGCCCGTGTAGGTGCTGGTAGCGCTGTCATCATCATACGTTGCGGTATTGGAATCAATGGTTATGGGCTGGTCGGGATCGCTCTCCAATGCCAATAACAAGGAGCCATAACAGCTCGCTAATAGCGCCCAGCAACAGCTTATTATTATTTTATTTTGTTTCATATTTACCTTTCACTTTCGACAGCAACTCCAAATGGATAGGCTCCTTAAACGTCACCTTCATCCCTGTGCCTGTGGTGATGTTTGGTGGGCTGATTAATTCAGCCCACGCCTTTGTTTCTGCATAACTGGTTTCTGGACTGACCATTAAATTGGAAGTATTTATGATAAGCAGCCTGACTCCCTCGGCCTTCGCCCGGTTAACCGTGACTTTACCGTTCAACTGAAGCTTCTTTCCGTCCTTGGACAAAACACCGGTCGCGGCTTCAACGATCCAGGGCGGCGTTTTTTCGTTAAGAAAATGCATGACTGGTTTCTTCGTGTGGGTCGCCCAGTAACCCGCATAATGGTTCATCTCTTCCGCCATTAACTTGCTCTTCAACTTGCCGGTTTCATCCATGTCCCATTTGGTATAACCCTTACTGAAATAGTCCGGACTTGTTCGTGAATCTGTTACTTTACTCGTTTCGACCAATCCTGAGTATTCCGCCAGCCACCAGCTTAGCAACGCCAAGATTGCCAGGAACACATAAATGAATTTTTCTCCAAAGTGCGTCATTTCAGGTACGCATTCAAGACACTATCAAAATTCCCTTGCGCCTGCATAATAAAATCGCAGACTTCCCGCACCGCGCCCTGCCCCCCCGGCAAGGTGGTACACCAATCGGCCCGTTCTTTGACAGCGAAATTAGCGTCATTAACGGCAATCGCCAGGCCGACCCGCATCATAATCGGTAAATCTAGCAGGTCATCGCCTACGTGTGCAACCTGTTCCGGTGTTGTGCCTGTTTTCTCCAATAACTGGACAAAGGCGCTTTGTTTGTTTTCATGCCCTTGATAGACATAGCCAATCCCCAAGCTTTTCATGCGTAACGCGACTGAATTTGAATGACGGCCTGAGATGATCGCCACTTCCACACCAGTTTGCCGTAACAGCTTGATACCATGACCGTCACGGGCATGAAAACATTTGTATTCAGTGCCTTCATTATCGAAAAAAAGCCGACCGTCAGTTAACACGCCATCGACATCCAGGATCAATAATTTCAGCTTTTTGGCTTTTTCCAGGACTTGCGCCATCGCCTTCTGGTTACTATCCATTTCCATCATACGATTCCCGCACGAATCAAATCGTGCATATTCAAAGCACCCAGTGCGCGTTGCCCATCATCAACCACAATCAATGCGTTGATTTTTTTCTGTTCCATAATCTGCATGGCTTCTGCCGCCAGCGCATCAGCTTTGATGACAGTGCAATTGGGAGTCATGACATCAACGATAAGGGCGTTTCGTACATCGATATTTTTGCCTAACATCCGCCGCAAATCACCATCGGTGAAAATTCCAATAAGCTGGTTGTCGTCTTCAACAATGGCGGTCATGCCCAATTTTTTTTCGGTCATTTCCAGCAACGCTGCACTGACGGGCGCCGATTTATGCACCATCGGCATTGCCCCGTCAACATGCATAATATCACCAACCCGCAACAACAATTGTTTACCCAAGCTACCGCCGGGATGGGACAAAGCAAAATCATCCCGGGTAAAACCCCGCGCTTCGAGTAATGACACCGCCAAGGCATCGCCCATCACCAAAGCAGCCGTGGTGCTGGATGTTGGTGCCAGCCCCAAGGGACAGGCTTCCTGAGCGACACTGACGTTGATATGCGTCGTAGCAAAAGTCGCCAATGTCGATTTTGGATTGCCCGTCATAGCGATCAAAGGCACAGCCAAACGTTTGATAATCGGTAGAATCTTGACTATCTCCTCCGTTTCACCGGAGTTTGATAGCGCCAACACCACATCCTGTTTGGTAATCATCCCCATGTCACCATGACTGGCCTCGCCAGGATGCACAAAAAAAGCCGGTGTTCCCGTGCTTGCCAAGGTTGCGGCAATCTTGCCGGCAATATGCCCGGATTTGCCCATGCCAATCACCACAACCCGCCCCTTGCACAAAAACATCAACTTGCAAGCGCTAACAAAGCTATCGTTAATCTGCCCGGCTAATGCAGCAACCGCTTGGGTTTCCACCTGAATGACAGCCAGAGCCAGCTCGCGGAGTTTTTCGTCATGAAGCTTCATTTTCTACCATAGTGTAAGGCAAACCAACTCGATAAATAGGGGATATGACACAAAAATCGCTGGCATTATGCCATATTTAAGCCGTTCTCGCCTTACAGGAGTAACGACTGATTCCTCGTAAAATACTATAAATCAACCTCCAATATTTACCAATTTAAGCTTCCATTTTTCCAGTGTAGGTACACAAGTAAATGTTTAAAAACAATGGTGTAATAACTTTACATGGCAAATATTAGACGCTGATTGACACATAGCATAGCGCGATTGCCCTGACTTAAAACTCCCAAATACCCCTTTTATGCTATCCACTATACTTTTTGTTTAATCGCGCTGATTTATCCTAAACTTTTTGACGGTACTGTTTATTAAACAACCACCAGCCAAAGCTGGTGGGCTTATATTTAGGGCTATAGTCCGGATACGGGTCGTAAGGCCCGTTCAGTTCAGTCCTCCGTTTTAAAAGTATCGTCACCTTTCAGAACTTTTTGGCGATGCTTCGTGACAAACACAAAATGATATGGAATCTTAAAAACAGCGTGACTCCCATAACGATAATCCATAAACCCTCCTTCTTGCCAGTTCATGACAATATAAAATCATAGATGAATCTGACCGCCTAAAAGGCGGTGGCTTTAACCTTACTACGGACTAATAAATGAGATAATAACGCTAACCCCGCCAACCTGGATTATTCGATGTAGAAGAACGCGCCGCGCAACTCACTGAAATTGGCGATCCCTTGGTGGACTTGAAGGCACGGATAGCCTGGGAGGCTTTTCCTCCCCTGACCTCGGCGGGTGCATGACAAGAACAGGAAAAGCAATGCGGATGCCAAGCCCATTGACGTGGTGTTGATGTTCAAGGTGCTGGTGCCCCAGCAACTGCACAACCTGTCGGATGATAGGATCGAACACCAGTGCATGGGACCGCTTCAGTTTCATGCGTTTTTGGGGCCTGCAACTGGCAAGTTTAGTTTAGTGATTATTGATCTGAAAAAACATCCGCCCCCTTAGGTGGCTGAAATTCAAAAAGGGTTTGTTTAAGCGGCGCATTCAGTATGACATTGGAGAAATAAATACGGGTTAGCTGACCAAAGTTATCGCTCAACTCCATGCCAGCCAACGTACCTTTTGACAAGCCGATTAATACATATTTAAAACTGCTGTCCTGGTTTTTGGGGAATAATTTTACCCATTGTAGATCGCCGTCCGTGCCTTGATTTTCCATGGTGTAATTATCTTCCAATGAGACATCACCACTCAATAATAGTGCGGGGGTCGAGCCTAAAGACTCGTCAACTTTTTTCACGGTGACTTGTTCAAGATCGCTATCATAGAACCAGACTTTGCCTGAGTTGGAAACAATCTGCTGCTGGAAGGGTTTCTGATAATCCCAGCGAAATTTACCTGGCCTTTGCAAATAAAAAACGCCTTGACTGGCCTGGGTTGGGTTTCCCGCTTCATCAATCAGCACCTGCTTAAAATCGGCAAAAAGCGATTTTGAAACCTTTAAAAACACCTTTAATTGCATGACCGGTTCATTTTTTGCGACGTTTTTTGCCCTGTTTTTTGAATACGCGAGGTCATTCATTGCCAGCAAACACAGCCAAATCAAAGCCAAAACATTAACTTTATTCATATTTCGCTCTATTGTTGAAAAATTATTCTGTAAATAAATCGTCAAACCAGGATTTATCCTGTTCGATAATCTCTTGTCCACACGTAGAATATGCCGTTGGTGCCGATCCCGGTAGATAGGGATATTCTTTCGCACCTTTACAGGCCTTGTTAGCCAACAAGCCGTTAACCGGATCGACCCAGGCCGTTGTGATATTATCTGGGGGGATTAGTGTGGCCGGCTGCTTTGAAATCTGTTTCATCAGGGCAGTCCAGACTTGCAGGGCGCCCATTGCGCCCGTCAAGCCAATCGGTTTGTTGTCATCCCTGCCTAACCAGACCACCGACAGATAATCACCCGTATAACCCGCAAACCAGCTATCCTTGGCATCGTTGGTGGAACCAGTCTTACCGACCAAGCCATAATCTTTTGGAAACTCCATATAAGCCGTATGGCCTGTACCCCGACGCATGACTTCTTGTAACATCGTATTTACGATATAGGTCGCAGATGGATCGACGGCTTGCCTGACAATAAAAGGATAGCTTTGCAGCCGCTTACCACTTTCTGCAACCACTGCCCGAATACCGCGAATTGGCGTCAGAAATCCATCTCCCGCCAATGTTTGATACATTTGCGTCACTTCTATCGGCGTGAGTGAAGAAGCGCCTAGTAATAGTGACGGGAATAAATCGACTTCCCGGGTAATACCCATCTCTTTTAAAGTTTTCGCCGTTCTTGCAACGCCAACATCCAGGCCAACCCTGACTGTAGCCAGATTATAAGATTTGGCCAAAGCGGTCAGTAAGGAGACATTACCATGTTCCCTATGGTCATAATTTTTTGGGCTCCAGGTAGTGCCATTCGGCAAATTGACGGTTATCCCGGTATCGCTAACGCGTGTCGTAATGCTGTATTTGTTTGGGTATTGCAGAGCGGTCAAGTACACCACTGGCTTGATGAGCGAACCGATTGGCCGCAACGCATCCAAAGCCCGATTGAAACCTGATGCTTTTTCCTCACGCGCACTGGATAGTGCAGCAATTTCGCCGCTATCCCTACGGGTCACCACAACCGCAGTTTCCAGATCTTTAGCACGGGACGATTTCTCTAACTGCCTTAATTTATTGCTTATCGTCTGTTCCAGTGTGTCTTGTATCTGGGTGTCCAGGGTAGTGAAGATTCGGAGCCCGTCAGAAGTAAAATCTTCTTCACGGTATTCCTGTTTTAGCTGGCGCTTGATTAAATCAAGGAAACCCGGATAGCGATTTTTAGCCACATGTGGACGCGGCAAAATCGTTAAAGGTTTTTGTTTGGCCTGGTTTGCTTGTTCTACCGTGATATAGCCCAGATTTGCCATCTCATCAAGCACCAGGTTGCGCCGTTCGACAGAACGGTCTGGATACCGTCGTGGATCATACTGGGATGGCCCACGAACCAAAGCAACAAGAGTTGAGACTTGTTCCAGATTGAGGTCTTTGAGGGCTGTGCCAAAATAGAACTCACTCGCCAACCCGAAACCATGAACCGCGCTGCCACCATCCTGGCCCAGGTAAATTTCATTCAGATAAGCTTCCAGAATTTCATGCTTACTGTAACGAAACTCTAAAATCAGGGCCATAAATATTTCCCTGATTTTACGCCATATCGCTCGCTCCGGAGTCAGATAAAAGTTTTTGGCCAATTGCTGGGTGATCGTACTGCCGCCTTGAACAAGACTGCCAGCTTTAATGTTGGCCATGATGGCCCGGGCTATACCGCGAAAGGAAATACCGATGTGGTTATAAAAATCCCTATCTTCTGATGCCAATAAGCCTTTGATGAGAATATCCGGGGTTTCTTCCAGCTTGATTAATATCCTGTCTTCTTTTATGGCGGGATAAAAACTGCCGATTAACACGGGATCCATGCGTACAATGGCCACTTCTTTGGCCAAGGCTAAATCCATCACATTAACAACAGCGGACTCGCTAAAGTTAACGGCCAGCATTCTACTGGGTTCACGTTGATCCCAAAAATCAAATGCGCGGGTTTTGACGATGATATGCTGATCTTTCTTGGTATAAGAACCTTCCGTCTTTAATTGGCTGTCTAGCCGATAGTTCAAACGCTGCAATAACTCCTCAAATTTTCCATTAGCGATATTCTGTCCTGCGAAAAGCTCGACCGGACTGGCGTAAACCCGAGCCGGAATCGCCCAGCGCTTACCTTCGAATTGTTCCCTAACGTTATAATCGAGATAACCTAAAAAGCAAAATAACAGAAATGAACAGACGACAAAAACCCGAAAGACGGTATTCCTAAACCAATGTGAGCTAGGTTTGCTCGGCTTCCTTTTCGCATCATACCTGGAGTTACGTCTTTTCGTTTTTTCTGCCATAAATCCCTACTGGATCAATCAATTCCTAGCCTTGTTTAAGCCTTGTACCCTATTATACTTATATCCAGCCATACTGAGTCTACTGGTAACTAGCTTAACTATTCAAGGTGAACTTAAAATGAACGGCATGGGGTTGCACTGGACTATGGGCTATCATAAATTAACGGGATTCATGAATCCTTAAAATTCTGGTATCGATAAAACTAATTTTCCGGTCGTATGCCCTGCTTCAATCAAGCTATGCGCTGCTGCCGCCTGTTGCAAGGAAAACCGCTGGCCGATATGCGGTTTTAACAAGTCTTTATCAATCCAAAGTGCGCATTGTTGCAAAATTTGGACGTGTTTGTCCCTGGCTTCATCAAGGTCTCGGAGCATGGGCGTTAACATGAGTTCAAAGCCAATCAGCAGATTACGCATCCTGGCTTCGGTTAAATCCAATTCAGCCAATCCCAATAAGGTGATTATTCGTCCAAAATGTGCGGTTGCGCTGATACTTTCCTTAAACACGGCGGAACCCACCGTATCAAAAACCAAGTCAGCACCTTTGCCCCCAGTAAGACTCAGGACTGAGCTGACAACGTCATTCCGGGAATACAAAATCACTTCATCAGCGCCTAACGCTTTGACAAAATCAGCTTTCTCCTGATTGCCCACGGTAGTAATCACCCTGGCCCCTTTAAGTTTCGCCAATTGGATGGCGACATGGCCGACACCGCCTGCACCTGCGTGGATGAGGACAGTCTGGCCTTCTTGCAAACCGCCGCGATCATAGAGCCCACCCCAAGCGGTTATCAATACCAAGGGCAAAGCAGCAGCTTCGGCAAATGACAGGCTGTTTGGCATCAAAGCGCCCCAACGCCCGTCAAGCACATTATATTCTGCATAATTACCCTGCTCCCGACCCAAACCGCCATGACAAAACCAAACCTTATCACCCGGCTTAAAACGGCTCGCCGCATGGCCTGTCTCAACGACTGTACCAGCGCCATCACAGCCCAAAACGGCGGGTAACGGCTGATCGTAAAAAAGGCCATTCCGTCTGATTTTAGTGTCCACAGGATTGACACCCGCAGCAGCGAGCTTGACCTTGATGTGCGTGGGTTTTGCTATTTGGGGTTCGGGAATATCCTGAACCTGTAAAACATCGGGACTGCCGGTCGCCGTCATGACGATTGCTTTCATGGTGTATTGCCTGTTCTATATGTATGATTTTCTGATTTTTTGTGTACCACGAAGGACACGAAGTTTATATATTTTTCTTCGTGTTCTTCGTGGTGGATTATAAGTTATTCATCGGACATCCATTGTTGCCGATAATCTTGATAAGTGTGGTGTTTTATTCGCCTTATCTGCTCACCATTGGCCGTGTAAACATCGGGTAGATTATACCCATTAAACCGGCTAGATTTAACCAGGCTATAAGCGCCAACCTGTTTAAAGACAACCTTATCTCCAACCAACAGTGCCTGGTTAAAACGGTATTCCCCAAATATATCGCCAGCCAAACATGTACTCCCTGCCAAAATGACGGGATAAAGACCATTCGGGTCATGTCCGCAAACTTCCGGTTGGCGCTGATATTCAAACACCTGGGGATGATGATTGACTGAGGTGTCCAATACCGCAATGGTTTTGCCGTCACTGTTAAAGCAATCAATCACGGTCGCCAGCAAATAACCTGCATCCCCCACGACTGCATTGCCCGGCTCGATAGTGACTTCCAAATCGAAATCATTTTTTAACTGGGCTATCCTCTCAACAAAGCCACTGTCATCAGCGATTTGGTCGAACAAATAACCACCGCCAAGATTCAGCCAATCAAGCCCAGTAAAACCATCGCCCATGAAATGCCGCAGCTTATCCAATGTTTGCATGAGCGGCGCATAATCTGTCGCGGAAAAAACGGTATGAAAATGCAATCCCTTAATTTCCCCGACAATATCAGAGCGCAACACATCATCCATATCAGCGCCTAATTTTGAATACTGTCGGCAGGGGTCGTAACGTGCGTCCGCAGTAAAAGAAAGCTTCGGGTTAATCCGTAGGCCGATTGATGCCTGATTTTTGGCAACATTTGAAACCATCCCGTACTGGCTAATGGAATTGCAACTGATGTGGGAGCAAAGTGATGTCAATTCATTGATCTCATCCGGCCTAATTCCAGGCGTAGTTAAATGGAGCCTACCCTGCCCTGCCAAGACTTCATCCGCCAATCGCGCTTCAAACAACGAACTCACCGAAAAACCATCAACGTACGGCTTTGACAACTCCAGGACAGCGGACAAAGGCAATGATTTGATTGAATACAACAATTTGCAGCCACTGCGCTCACGAAGGATTGCCAATGCCTTCAAACCCTTCAGCACCCCAATTTCATCCAGCACAAACGCTGGTGAGGTCGGAACGCAGTCTTTTAGTGCTTGAATATCCATCATTAAAAATTTACATGGCCATGAACAACCCACAGGTTGCAGAAAATCCGGTTGGTGCATGACGCACAGCTTCGGCAAGCGGTTGGGGATTTGGTATTCCCAAAAGCGCCGGTTCAAGCGGCAGCAAAACTCGTCCAGGCATTCTTGCACATGGCGGCCTGACACGCCGTGGTAGGTGCCGGGCAGGCAGCCCTTAAAGTTGCCGATGCCCGCATGCCCCAAGGCAACCATCCGTCGGCCAATTCAGGGGGCATTACCCCAACAATCCCCTTTTCTGCCCATACTTTGTTGTATCTTCATTATGGCTAAGTGGCCACGGTACTCCTGGCTGGCATATTGGCTATCCCGGTCGGAATGATGCAGTAAGCCAGGGTCAGGTCTTCGCCGCCAAAACGCCATTTGCAAGGCGACGGCACACAGCGAAGCCCACATGTAGCCGTCAATCGACTAACCCACGACTTGCCTGGAGAAAAGATCAATGACAACTGAGACATAAAGCTATCCTTCCAGTGTCCAGACGTAGGTGATGTCAGTCGTCCAGACCATATTGGTCGACGCGGCCTCAAAGTTAATGGTCTACCTGATTACCCATAAGTCACAGCTAATTTCAAAAGTCGGCTTGGCATAAGTGGTGTCCTCACAGGCGCATAAACAAAAATGCCGACAATTCTTACAATTAATACAGACCACTTAATTTTGGGACTAAACACCTAGTGTGGTTATACACTACTCGAAAAGCGAAGGTCAAATCACGTTTTGAATCGCTTTCTGTAAATCATAATGTGCGTATTATTATAGATAGGCATTGTTTAAATACCTTATCATTTTGCCATACTGCTTTTTCCTGTAAGGGGTTATTGATGAAAATCTTGATTGTTTTGGTTGCGTTGTTATCAGCCCATGCGGAATTCGCTGCGCCGGTATTATCCGTCAACCAAGTTGCGCCGGGCATTTATGTGCATTGGGGCGTTCAAGAATTTTCCGATACTAAAAATCATGGCGCTATTGCCAATATCGGCTTTATTGTCGGCCAGCGCTGTGTAGCAGTGATTGATACCGGGGGCAATCCAGGGCAGGGCAGGGCGTTAAGGAACGCCATAGAAAACACCACGCCTAAACCGGTTTGTTATGTGATTAACACCCACGTTCATCCCGACCATATTTATGGCAATTCGGCGTTTAAAAATACGGGCGCTAAATTTGTCGGGCATGAAAAACTGGCACGGGCGATGTCCGTACGCGGCGATTATTACATCCAAAAAGCGCCCAGGTTACTGGGGATTACCCTAACAACAAACGAGATCATCCCCCCTGATATTTTGGTAAGCGGTGAACTTGATCTCGACTTAGGCGGAAGAATCCTCAAGCTTGCCGCCCATCCGGCAGCGCATACCGATAACGATCTTAGCGCGTATGACCCACACCGATACCTTATGGTTGTCCGGCCTGCTATTTACCGAACACTTGCCCTCTATTGATGGTAGCCTTAAAGGGTGGTTGGCAGAGTTGGACAAGCTGGAAGCTAAATCCTATAAAATAGTCATTCCAGGACACGGTGGCCTAGTTACCGATTGGCCGAAAAGCATGTTGCCTGAAAAAGAATACCTAAGCGCCTTGCTAACCGAATTAAGGGCTGCGATAAAGAAGGGTGTGTTTTTAGAGGATGCCGTATCAACAATTGGCCTTTCGTTTAATGGCCGTTGGAGGTTGTTTGAAGAATTTCACCGCAAAAACGTGACCAAGGCTTATGCTGAACTGGAATGGGAGGATTAAGCGTAAATGATAAATCGAACTGGACTGTTTTTGAGTAGTGAACTTGACACCTATTGGGGAATTTTTTTAATTATGAGAATTGTTTTATTTACCGCACTGATAATGTTGTTCAACGGTTTGTTGGGTTACCTGACTAACTTGCCCGAAGATGTGGGCTTGGATGTGTCGGACGGAAAGCTTAACAGCCTTTCTTATGCGCCTTTTCGGGAAGGGCAAAGCCCTTTGACAGAGGAGTTTTCTACCCCTGAACAAATCGACGAAGATTTGCGATTGTTAGCGGGTAAAACCCACACCATCCGTACCTATGCCAGCGCACTAGGCCTGAAAGTTATTCCTGAATTAGCGCGAAAACACGGCTTAAAAATGATTCAGGGCGCTTGGATTGGTTATGTTGATAAAGATATTCCAAAAGAATTGGATGAACTTGTTTATGCTGCCAATACCTATCCTGATGTTGTTAAGCGCGTCATCGTCGGCAATGAAGTGCTGCTGCGCGGAGAAAGGACGCCGGAAGAGCTGGTCAAATACATCCGCGAAGTCAAAAAACGTGTCAAACAACCCGTTTCTTATGCCGATGTCTGGTCTATGTACATGAAATATCCTGGTTTAATCAAGGAAGTGGATTTTATTACCATCCATATCCTGCCTTATTGGGAAGACGAGCCGATTCCTGTCGAAAACGCCCCGGCGCATATCGAGCGCATTTACAAACAGGTACGAGAAGAAGCAGAGCGTATTGCACCCGGCAAACCCATACTCATAGGCGAATCCGGCTGGCCTAGCGAGGGCAGGCAGCGCGGCTGGGCGATTCCCAGCGTGGTTAATGAGGCGGCTTTCATTCGCGGTTTGCTCAAAGTGGCCGCCGACAACCATTTTGATGTCAATATAGTCGAAGCCTTTAACCAATCCTGGAAAAGCGAACTGGAAGGCGTTGTCGGTGCAAACTGGGGGCTATTCTCCGTCGATCGCAAAGAAATTTTCCCTTTGACCGGGAAAGTCTACGAAAACGCCAAGTGGTTTGACCAGTTCCTGATTACATCGTTAATCATGGCGCTAGTTGTCTGTTGCCATGCCAAAAAACTGCAAAACCTGCCTTCGCTAAAGGTGGCGGCTTTCCTGATATTTGTTCAGGTGCTTTGCGCCTTGCTGGTATTTCAGGCCGATAAGACTTGGTACACCAGTTATGATGACTGGCAACGGACAAAGGCCGTGCTGATTGCCCTTTTAAATATTGCAGTCGCTGGTTTTGTCATCCACAGGGCGAGCAACCTGCTTACGGGTGCAGAAACAAAAAAAACCGTGATCACTGCGCTAGATGCTTTTTATTTGATCGTTATAGCGTTGTCCCTTTACAAAACTTACTTGTTGGCAGTGGATGGGCGTTACGTCAGCTTCCCTTTTGAACTGGCCGTTATCCCCATAGCCGGGCTTTTAGGATTAGCCTGCATGCGCTGTCTAGTTGATCGAGTCGCGCTGTCCAACCTTGATTTCAATAGATTAATTGGCCGCAATCCTGCGAATAATCAACGAAACAAGCATATCGGCTGGTTGATGCTGTTCTATGCAGCAGGCCTTGCAGTGGGTGAAACTAAAGCCTTTATGGTGGGGCGTGATTTTATACTGGCATATCCTGATGTTGGGGAAAGGCTGGTCTGGGCAACAACTTTCGCCTTAACCAACTGCCAAATGCTGGGGTGGCTGGCCTGTCTTGTTATTCTGGCGTTGTCTCTTTTGGTAAAAACTAAACTAGGATAAATATTCGGCAATGATAAAACTACGTTGAATGAAGAGGTGTGTTTATAATATATTGATATTTAACAATTTCATTCATGGTCTAATCGCCTATACAAAATAGGTGCTGCACTAGTCTTTCAAGGCAATGGTCTCAACCCGGCCAATGTTGTTGAGGGTTATTTTGCCTTCCTGGGCTAACCAGCCGATACTGCGTTGGACTGTTTTGCTATCATCCGGAAGTTCCCTGACCATTTTTGCGACAGAGGTAGGGCCGTTTTTATTCAAATATCTCCAGATACTGCCTGCGGTCATACCGACAAGTTCTGGCATACCCTTTCTTATTGTTTCAGCAACTGGCTTTACTTTAGGCGCTTTTGCATTGTTGCGGGCAGGCCTAGCTGTTGATGGATTGACAGCCGCGACTGGCGGTTCAGGATTAACCTCAATGACTAAGGTATTGGCAATGGTCAGTTGTTCGTCCACTAATACATAAACGACATAACCGACAAAGATCACACTTACGGTAAAAAACATTTCAGTCATAACAGCCCCATCCCCTTAATTAATTTTTGCTATTATCCTCAAAAACAGGAAAAGATGGCAACTGTATTAGCTTAGCAAGCAACCTGTACAGTAGCTGATCGGTTTTCTTTTGGAAGCCCATGTTCATCTCTTTTGACATTATAAGTCTGTTTATGGAAGTGTCCTGTTTTTATAAACTATTTCAATATTTGCGCGGCTAATCCGTCCTACGGCTCTTTCCTGTGTGGGCTAAGGCCACGGCTTAATATCAAGCGACTGGATGACAGTTGCTGAATGGGCATCAACCAACACCACCCCATCCTTGGCTGGGGCGTGTAAAGGTAGCCACTTCACTTCGTTGTCTTTCCAGGTTGCCAATTCTTCTAGTATGTCAGGGTCCTTTCTGTGCAACTTGCGAAGTTCCGCCAAGGATTTTGCCCGTTCCAGCATTTGCTTTTTGATGTCAGCCAGCGGCACAAACAGTTCCGGCAATTGTGGCCAGTCTGCGCCGCCCACCACGGACGAGAACAAAATTTCCTGGCGGCGTTTAGGGTCTTTAGAACCCACTGCCGCCACCCATTTGGGCTGCAACCAACTGATTTTTCCAGGCTCATTATCGTTTTTCTCAGCTTTGGCGGCGCTGGCAGGGTCAATCTCGTGAGCCCTTGACACATCGAACCTATCGACATTGAACACCACAAACGCGGGGCGGCCTTCAAACACCGTGTTCATGCCGTAGCATAAGGCTGTCAACTGCAACAATGCGATCACGGTCAGGTCAAACTTCAACGAAGGCTTATTGGGTTTATAAATGATTAGGGTAATCACCGGGCCGATAGTGATGTCTATCGCCAACAGCATCAGAAAAATCTGGGTAACGCCGACCGCAGTATGCAGCGGCGCCGGATACCAGACAAAAAACACTATGTAGATTGCCAATGCGGCAACCAGGCCTGATAGGGCCAAGTGTGCCAAAAATGCAGTAAACCGATTTTTCATATTGTTAATTGTTAGTATTGTAAATTAAGAAACCTCTAAAAATTCAATCATTACCCTCCCCCTAAGGGAGAAAGTGTTTGGGCCATAAGCGCCAACTTACCGTAGGGGCAACCCTTGTGGTTGCCCTATTACGGGTTGCCCTATCTTGTGGTGGCCTATCAGGAAGGGCAGGCACAAGGCCAGCCCCTACAAGCAAGTTTAGTTTATTTCAAATACGACGTAGTGCTTGGTGCATCGGGTTTGAAATAAAAAAACCCCGGCAGGAAGGGCCTGGCGGGGGTCGGGTTTGTTGTCTTGGCCGGGGCTGGCTTAGGTGGGCAGAAAAACGTTGCCCACCCTGCTATCCCCGGTCAGTTTAGTGCTTATCGATTAACGGCACTCAGCAGGGACGAAGCGCGCAGGTACGGCGTTAGCGGCAGCGATGGCGGCAGGGGGGAGAGGAAAGCGGGCTACTGCCGTTGCATTGGTTGCAGATACGCAAGCCCAATCCAGGGAACCTGTCGCTGGAGGCACGGCAACGAGCGCCGCAGCTAAAGTTGGGGCGAGGGCAGCTGTGGTGCGTACAAAAGGATGCAATTGTATGGTGGTTGTGAGCGCTCCGGCCGCTCCTAAACCCACTGGTGCAGGAAGGAAGTTAATTGTAATGACACCTGTAAAAGCTCCGGGAGCAGGACAGACTGCTACTGGTGCTGCGCCTTGGCCCATACAAATAGCTTGAACGTACTTACTGTTAGCGCCCGTGGCACCGGATTGTAAGTTCCACGAGTTTGTTACGCGAGTCAGGTCTGCTAAGGAAGACGTCCCTTCACTTGCAATCATAGTTTTTGCGCTTTCAGTCAAACCTAAACCTTCAGTGATGCGTGCACGTACGACGTAATCCTGATACGCCGGTAAAGCCACCGCCGCCAGGATGCCGATAATGGCGACCACGATCATCAGTTCGATCAAGGTAAAACCTTGTTGGATTTTTTGCATTTGATGTTTCATTTTAAGTTCCTTTGTTGGTTAAGTTGGGTGCTAAAAATTTGTGTGTTGCTTATGCTACGCAATAGCTAAAGCAGGTACTGTGCCAACTTTTTTGGCAATCCTTAAAAACTAGGCCGCTGGATATGCCAGAATCAGCTAGACAGTTGTTTTGTAGTCAATAAAACAGTAGTGTAGGGTGGGTAATGCTTTTCTGCCCACCGACAAATGGTGGGCAAACAATACCAACAGTAGGCGCTTTAGGCGAAGCTGTTTGCCCACTCTACTGTCAAATAGTGACAATTTTTGTCAGTTGTAGGGGGCATTCGTCATCTCGGCAATCCTGCCGGAATGACGTGCTGGAAAAATAGTTGTAGGGGCAACCCTTGTGATTCCCCCCTGATTGCCCATTGATTTGAAATGATGAAAGTTTAGCAGGGTACGTTGCGCGTACCTTTTCGACGGTCGATGGTACGCACAGCGTACCCTACGAATCTTTAAATGTTTGGCAAGGTGTCTTCGTAAAGCTCTTTTAATAAACATTTCACTTCAACACCTTTTATTTCAACCCGTCCATCCGCTTGGGTGTAACTGTGCAGCAGCCAGTCATCGTTTTGGGTGCGGGTAAAGCTGTCTACACGCATGGCGTTGGTGTCGATCAGCCAGTAGGTTTGTAAGCTGTCCAGTTGCCGGTAGGCGTTGAATTTATTGCCTCGGTCAAAGGCTTCCGTGGAAGGCGACAGCACTTCAGCGATAAATAAGGGGTGTTGTTTGTACAGGGTATTGGCCTGGTCTTTAGGGTTGCAGGTGACCATGACATCAGGATAAAAAAAGGCACCGGCTTTGTCCACCTGGACTTTCATGTCTGAGATGTAGGTTCGGCAGGGCGTATTTTTGAGGTGCTGCTTGAGCAGCAAAGCGAGATTCAAGGCGATGGTGACGTGGTTATCGGTAGCGCCCACCATCGCCCACACTTCCCCGTTCTGGTATTCGTGTTTGAAGTCAGCCATTTCTTCCCCTTGCAGGTATTCTTCGGCGGTCAGGATAATTTTTTCAGCGAGTGACATGTTTTCAATACCCCTGTCGGGAAAAAGATAGGCTGTAATATGATTGTACCTAGCCTGATTTATATTTTACAATTCAGCCGAAAATAAGAAAGGTTACTGGATTGTTTATATCTTAGGGTATAAGTGGTCTGACTAGCAATAATAACAATGGAGGAGAGTATGACTAAGTTTCATTCGCTGCTAACGGCAGTTGCCTTGGCAAGTTCGGTTTCTGTGGCTACGGCTTGGGATGTTTTGCCTATCGAAGCGCCCGCGCCTGCTGACAATCCCACGACTCCCGCCAAGGTTGAGTTGGGTAAAATGTTGTACCACGACCCGCGCTTGTCTTCTACGGGTACGGTGTCGTGTTCGTCCTGCCATAACACGATGCTGGGCGGAGAAGATAACCGGCCCAACGCAATGGGCGTTAACGGCCAAACCGGCGGACGTAGCGCCCCAACCGTGTGGAATTCGGCATTCAATGCGGTGCAGTTCTGGGATGGCAGGGCATCAAGCCTGGAAGCCCAAGCCGCGGGGCCTGTGACCAATCCTATCGAAATGGGCATGAAGAGCTGGGATGATGTGGTCGCCCGCTTGAATACCATTGAAG
>NZ_JBKKBJ010000042.1:0-3236 GCF_046714055.1 Methyloglobulus sp.
GATGCCATTGCCGCCGATCTCAAAGCAAAAGAGTTAGGCGAGAAACAGGTCAATTTCCGTCTACGCGATTGGGGTGTTTCCCGCCAGCGTTATTGGGGTGCGCCGATTCCGGTCATTTATTGTGACGGTTGCGGTACGGTGCCAGTACCTGAACATGATTTACCGGTAAGATTGCCCAAAGATGTGGTTCTGGACGGTTCGCAATCGCCGTTAGTTGCACATCCAACGTTCTCAAAAACCACCTGTCCCACCTGCGGTAAAGCGGCGCGGCGTGAAACGGATACCTTTGATACCTTCATGGAGTCCTCCTGGTATTTTGCCCGTTTTTCCTGTAACAAAGCCAGTACTATGCTCGATGCAAAAGCTAATCGCTGGCTTCCTGTCGATCATTACATCGGCGGCATTGAACACGCTATACTGCATTTATTGTATGCCCGGTTTTATACCAAATTACTGCGGGACGAAGGCTTGGTTACATGCGACGAGCCATTCAAGAAATTGCTGACGCAAGGCATGGTGTTGAAAGATGGTAGCAAAATGTCCAAGTCCAAAGGCAATACCGTCGATCCACAGGGCTTGATCGACCAGTACGGAGCGGATACTGTGCGCCTGTTCATCATGTTTGCCGCACCGCCCGAACAATCCCTGGAATGGTCGGATAGCGGCGTGGAAGGCGCGTCACGATTCTTGAAAAGGCTATGGAAGCAGGCTTACCTTCATGTTGCATCCGGCGGCTCAGTGCAGCCTATTGATAAGGTATCACTAACATCTGGGCAGCAAGTGGTGCGAAGACACACATACCAAACTATCCAGAAAGTCAGCCATGACATGGGCGTGCGCACTATTTTTAACACGGCTATCGCGGCGAATATGGAGCTTCTTAACACTTTAGCCAAGTTTGATGACGAATCAAATAACGGCAAGGCCATACGTCAAGAGGGATTGGAAGCCATTGTGTTGATGCTATCGCCCATCGTGCCGCATATCTGCCACCAATTGTGGCTGGATTTGGGGCATCAGGAAGCGGTGGTCGGTTTGCTGTGGCCGCAAGTGGACGAGACGGCTTTGGCGCAGGATTCAATAGAATTCGTCCTACAAGTTAATGGCAAATTACGCAGCAAAATGTCAGTTCCAGCGTCGGCCACTAATGAGGAAATAGAAAAATCGGCCATATCCGACGGGCATGTGATTAAATTCGTCGACGGCAAACCCGTTAAAAAAGTCATTATTGTGCCCAAGAAATTGGTCAATATCGTTATTTAGGAGCTAGCTTGTGCGGATAAACAAATCGGTCATCCTAATCGCTTCCCTGCTGACAACGGCATGCGGCTATCATTTGCGCGGAGCTTATGACTTGCCTACAGGGATGAAAACTATTTTTTTGCAAGGTGGTTCGCCGGCATTAAGGGAGCAATTAAATGCCGTGTTGAAATCGTCTTCCGGGAGGCTTGCTGTCTCACCCGAAAAGGCCGATATTGTGCTGAGAATATTCAAAGATGGCATAGAGCGGCGTGCGTTGTCTTTGAGCGAAAGAGGGCGGTCGAACGAGATTGAACTGGAAGGTCATCTGGAGTTTGAAGTGCTTGATGCCAAAAATGGTGTGTTAGTGGCGCGGGAACCGATCAACTTCAGGCGGGAATATTTTAACGACCAGCAGGCTGTCATCGCCAAGGACATTGAAGAAACGGTTATCAGGAATGAGATGTACCAACAGGTGGTCAGGACGATTATTAACCGTGGCCGCTCAGCAGTAGAAGCGAAAGGCAAATAGTATGCAGGTCAAACCCCAGCAGTTGGCTGGCGTGTTGCAGAAAGCTTTAGCCCCTGTTTATTTCATCAGTGGTGATGAGCCTTTACAACTGGGTGAAACGGCCGATTTGATCAGAAAATCGGCAAAAGCCCAGGATTTTGATGCGCGTGAAATTTTTTTCGCGGACAAAAATTTTGACTGGAAGCAGATCAATGTGTCAGCAGGTACCTTATCCATATTTGCCGACAAAAAAATTATCGACCTGAGATTGCCTACAGGAACACCCGGAGCAGAAGGGGCTAAGGCTTTAACGGCATATTGCAAACGACTGCCCGAAGACACTTTGTTACTGATTACAGCTGGGAAAATGGGCAGGGAAGCACAAAAATCCTCCTGGTTTCAAGCCATAGATAAGGTGGGTTGCATCATTCAAGTTTGGCCGTTAGCCGGACAGGAGCTTCTGCGCTGGATTCAGGACAGGATGCAACAGCGTGGGCTGTTGGCAGAGCCGCCAGCGGTTAAGATTCTGGCTGACAGGGTGGAAGGCAATCTCCTGGCTGCTGCCCAGGAAATAGAAAAACTCTATGTGCTGTACGGAGCGGGTAAATTGAGCGTGCTGCAAATTTTCGACGTAGTGGCAGACAATTCCCGTTATGACGTGTTTAAACTTGTTGAATCGGCCCTGTCCGCACAGGCTGATAAGGTGCTCAAAATACTGTATTCCCTAAAAGCGGAAGGCGTTGCACCCGCTATTGTGCTGTGGGCGCTAGCGCGGGAAGCCAGAATTTTGATTAGTTATAAGGCAGCGCAAGGTCAGAGTGAAAAAGAGCTTACCTTGAAAAAAAATGGTGTTTGGGGTGAGCGTAAACAACTCATTGATTCCTCATCAAAAAGGCTAACCCACTCTGAACTGAATCAAGTGTTGGTTTTAGGCGCAAAAGCAGACAGGCAGATTAAAGGTCAGCAGCAAGGTGATCCTTGGGAAACATTGTTGGAATTTAGTTTGGGTTTGGCTTCTGTTTCGGTGTTGGGTAAAACGGGTTAGTTTTGTAGGGCGGGTTAGACGCGCAAAATCACCTGAGCCAAAGAGAGTCCTATGCTAATGCGCGTCGTAACCCGCCGAAATGACATTCGCTCATCCGGCGGGTTACGGCGCTTTTAACAGTAAGGGTAAATTCAAATCCAGTAGTTGACGCGCCTAACCCGCCCTACAGTGCTACCTTGCTACACGATTTCATGATTTTTAGCAGGCGAAGGTTTATGTTGACAATATTTAAATAATCGAGTAATTTTAAATCGCGTTGATGGATATCATTAAATTAAGTAACTCATGTTACGCGCTTAAGCGCGTAACATGAGATAATAAGCAGAAAGCTGTTGATCGGCGCTTAGCAGGGGTATTTGGTTAACCATCGCCTGGGCTACAAGTAAACGATCAAAAGGGTCTTTATGGTGCAAGGGCAGATTTTGTAATGCTAGCGCGTGG
>NZ_JBKKBJ010000043.1:0-6319 GCF_046714055.1 Methyloglobulus sp.
TCTTGATCACAACTCAGCGAGTCCCGACTTGCTGAGTTGGTAGCCCTGAAGCCGTTCTTGTAATCGGAACCAACCCTGCCAAATCGTGTCCCAACCGACACGCCCAGTGCGTTTGGTGTCGGTAAACCCGCCCAGTTTTGCTATCGCATAAAACGCCCAGTGTGCAGGTGGCGCTGTTTTGGGCAAGGGCTTATTGCGTTCAGTCGAAACCCACAGGACTTTCCATTCGTCTTCGGTCAATACCTTCTCGCTGGTTGTTTCAGTCGCATCCAGCAGCTCCCTCAGTTGCAATAGCCGCACAGCCAGGAATGCGGTGATCACCAGCATCCGTTCCAAGTTCCCGATACTTTGGAAGCGTTGCCGCTCCACGCCAATGCCGCTTTTCCAAACTTTGTGGTAGCCTTCAATGCGCCGACGCAATTCGTAATAGCGCACCACTTGCAAGGCGGCTTGGGCATCGCCTATGGCTTCTGTGGTCAACAATACCCAATGCAACGGCCCCGATAAAGGGGGTGCATCGACCTCTTCTGCCAGGATGACGTTAATCCGCAAGCTTTCCTCCGCCACCGACGAGCCCTCCGGCGCCAAGAAATCGAGTGTTGCACTGCGTAACAACACGTTCGCAGCACGTGCCTTGCGTCCGCCCCGTTGCGGTGTCGCCACGGTATAACCACACAAGGCGGTTGCACCACGCTGTAGCGTGCCAAAGGGCTTGGCTTCGCTGCCTTTAAGCCTCCGATTGGCCTGTGCTCGAACGACAAAGCGTTGGCTGTTCCGGTGCTTGTGCCACAGGTAGCCGTAAATGTCCGATTCGCGGTCGCACACGGAAATAGTGCGTTGCATCGTCGACCCAAGGCATTGGGCTGTGTCTGTCGACGCGCGTTCCCATTTATAGCTCTCCCGGTCTTGGTAGGCACGCTGCTTGCGGGTATGGTTCTTGCCATAGCTCGCCGGGCCACGGCACCAGTGCCGCTGCGCTATTAAGCCAACGGTGCGTCCGCTCTGGGCATCCAGCAATAACACCGAATGCACCAGGAAGCCATTCCGCTTGGCCGCCTGCTTGCCGCCCGTCAGCCCCAACCCGGCCGCCACCGTACGCGGATAACTGACGCTGGTGGTGTCTTCAACCGCCAAGGGCAGTTCCGGGGTTTGTGCCAGTCCTGCGACACGCGCGAAGCCGCTTGCCCGAATCGCCACTGGCTTAACCGCTCCGTTGCGCATCAGCCGGTGGCTTCCCAATAAGGCGGCTTGATCCCCGTCACAACTCTTCGCCAGCGAACTGCCTACCTGCTTCGCCATCCTCGCCGCTACCTCAACTAACCGCGCCGTCCTTCTGGCATCCCCTAGCTCGCTTCCGCCAAAGAGTTGTTGTGACCACCCTAGTTCGTCTATTGGAATCATGCTTGCTACAAACCCTATATTTATTTATGGGGTTATAGTTTATTTCTCAAGTAAAATGTGATCAAGAGCCAGGGAGGGAAGGCATCCAGACGGCATGGATGCCTTCCCTCCCTGGCTCCTGGATTCCGGCGACCTCCATGGATGGAGGGAGGCGACAATGGCTCCCGGCCATTCGCCGCACTTCCTCCTTCCCTGGAGGTCGGAAGTGCGGAAGAGGATATGGAATCCTCGCCGGAATGACGATGCTTCTTTTGGCACTTAAACCTAACCCTATGTTTTTGTGAATTTGGTTTCGGCAATAAAATGTCAACAGAACCTAGTAATCGTCACCGCCATAAACAATCCGGTAAATCTTGTCAAAAAATTGACGCTTGCTCCCACACAACTGATCCACCCAGTCCATTTTTGAAGTTAAGACAAAAATCGTCAGTTATTGATGTTTTTTTGATGCGCTAGGCCGGTTCTTCAAAACCCATCTTATCCAGCGTAAAAACATAACCTTATGATTTATATATTTTTAATAGTATTTAATCATGGTTTATCAAAGTTGGCATCATAAATGCTTTATTCATTGTAAGCGAAATTGCTTTCGTGTTGTACCTCCTCGTAGTAGACCTGCTTTCTAGTGAAAGCGTAGCGCATTACCTCTCCCCCTCGGTTAAGTGATGCGCTTTTTTTTGTCTTTTTACTTGCCACAAGCAGAACATTCCCAAAGATGCTTGCCACGTATATCCTAGAAACCATTTCCAGGCACAACATTTGAAAAATAAGATAGATCAGCAATGATATCGGAAAGTACCAGATTCAAGTCCTGATTCATAAGTCCTTTTCTTTATCCCTAAGTCAATAATACCGCTTAGGGAATTGGGACAAATATTGTCACTTACTGATAGTTTTAGGTACTCGTTGTTTACCAAGAAATATCATTCCAACGATGTATTAAAGCTATAACTATCTGTTTATAAATTAATAAACAGAAATATTTAGTAAAATATAGAAATTGGCATCATAAATGCTTTATTTTATACGTATACGCAAGTTTACATGTGTTAACTCCTCGTAGTAAAAGCTGCTTTTTTGTTAAAGCACTGGCGCATTATTCCCCTCTCCTGGTTGATAATGCGCTTTTTTTTGCCCATAAACTTGCCAGGCAAGTCCAGCATGGTGAGTTATATCATCGCGAATGATGCATAAGCAAAGCGTCAACCACCATATTGAAACCAGCATTCGACGGATGACGCAAGCTTATCCGTCCTACCGCGCTTAGGTCAGTCCGAGCGACCGAAGGAGCGATATGATCGCCGTGTTAGCCTCAAGCATTTTGAATTATTTTGTTTACAAGGAGAAGAATCTGCTTGGTTGGCAATGCGTTGGAGTTGATTTTTTTGCCATGATAAAATTCGCGCATTTTTTTTGCTTTCATAAATTCATCATAATCATCGACGTTCAGAAATATCCACAAAAATACTGAAAGATACGCATATTTTTGTCCCACTGAGGTAATTTCTCGCCCTCTCTTGGGGTCGGAAAATAACTTGGTAACTCGTTCCCTATAAGCATCTGGTAGACCTTTTTCAGGAAATTCTTTAATTCCTTGACTTTTAAAAGTTTCAGTAACAAATACTTCGAGTGCTGCCCATGCCAACAAGAACGATTTTATTTTGTCGGGTTCCTGCATCACTTCATACAGCAATCTTGAGACACTTTCACCTTGAGATTTGTATGTTGGTAATTTGTTGACGATACTTTTGAATGACTTTTCTAGTGAAATTTTAGTGCTAGTGCTTAAACTCCCCCAACTACTAACTTGCGAGTCTATTAGACAATTCCCTTCAGCTGTTACGGCATACTTGCACGTGTCGACGTGAGTTAGCTTTACTAGGTTTTGAGTGGACGTGAGCATTGCCGCTATTAGCGGAATAAACGGCATCTCATAATCTGCAATACAAACGTCCAAATCGGCTTGTGCCATTGAAAAACAGTTATATGTGTGAATTTGTCCTTCGAGCATTTGCAGCCATTTACAGCTATTTGAGTAGTCGATGGCTTTAGACGTCAGCGTCACTAAGAATGGCGCATCGGCTTTTTTTTCGACCTTCCATTTTTCTATGTCTTCGCAATATATGTCGTTTGCCAGCTTCATGCATATATCATTAACATTGTTGCCAATGCCGAAAGTGGTGTATGGACTCAGTTGGTCGATAAGAACACTATCATCAGAGGCAAAGTTGACACCTCTGATGCAATATACTTTTAGGCAATAGAACTTACATTTAATGAGAAACGGCGGGTTATTTTCCTCGTATCCCATAGCTTTAATTCCGTTATCAGTCAGCATTAATAATGCATTTCTCCAAAGGGCTAACTATAATTAGACACCAATAAAGGACTTACAATTTATTGGGGCAGGTTGTTATTTTCATAATCAATGCAATAATCTAATTAAAATCAACGACTAAAGCGATAATATTACAACTATTTTGACTGTTTGAACACTGTTAAACACACTTGGACAATCCCAGCCACCAAAATTGATTATCAAGTTATTTCGCAGTACGCGTTATATCGTATAGCAGGCTTTCACTACGTTACATCAAATCCAAACTTTCCAGCCATATGACACACGATGCCTTATCCCACCTTCTCCACATCAAACACCGTTCCCCGAATGCCGGTCACCTTGACTTTGGTGTGGATGTCGCAGTCTTCGCCGTGGACTTTCCAGAGGGTATCGTCCACTTTTATCTTGCCTTGGCCGTTTTCTATGGGTGTGTACAAGGAAAAGACCCGTCCGATGTATTGCGCCCCGCGCTTATTCAACAAGGGTTGGTCTGATTCGACCGGGTATTTTTTGCCGTATAGCCGCCAAGCGGTGACTGCGAGCACTGAAAAAACTGAAAAAATAAATACCTGGATATTTAGGCTCAACGCTGGAAACAACCAGACGATCAAGCCTGTGATTAATCCGGAAACCGCCAGCCACATGAAGAAAAAACCGGGGGTAAGCATTTCCAAAATAAGGAATAGAAAAGCCAGCACCCACCAGTACCAGAACACGAATTCCATCTGAGCCATCGTTTACCCCTTTTTAGCCATGGCTTCTTTTGCCAGTTCGGTGATGCCACCCAGCGCACCAATAATGTTACTGGCTTCCAAAGGCATAAAAATAATTTTGCTATTGCCCGCTGAAGCAATATCTTTTAAAGACTCGATGTATTTTTGCGCCACAAAATAATTGACCGCCTGAATATTGCCTTTGGCAATGGCTTCTGAAACCATCATCGTCGCTTTGGCTTCTGCTTGCGCCAGCCGCTCACGGGCATCGGCATCCCGGTAGGCGGCTTCCTTACGGCCTTCGGCTTCCAGAATGGTTGCCTGCTGTGCGCCTTCTGCACGGAGTATTTCTGACTGCCTGAGTCCTTCCGCTTCCAGGATGGAGGCGCGTTTCAGGCGCTCCGCCTTCATTTGCCGTCCCATCGCTTCGACCAGATCTTTGGGCGGTGAAATATCCTTGATTTCAATCCGGGTGACTTTAATGCCCCAGGGCGAGGTTGCATCATCCACAACATGAAGCAGCCGTGCATTGATGTCATCACGTCGGGACAGCAGTTCATCCAAATCCATAGAACCCATGACGGTACGGATATTGGTCATGGTCAGGTTCAAGATAGCGGCATCGAGATTCCTGACCTCGTAGGCGGCTTTGGGTGTGTCGATGACCTGGTAGAACACCACACCGTCAACGGTGACCATGGCATTGTCTTTGGTGATGATTTCCTGGGACGGCACATTCATGACTTGTTCCATCATGACCATTCTGGCGCCGATCCGGTCAATGACCGGCATGATGATGTTCAAACCTGGCGTTAAGGTCTTGGTATACCGCCCAAAACGCTCAACGGTAAATTCCATGCCCTGATTGACCGATTTGACGCTCATAATCACAAGCACAACCGCGAAGACCAGTAATGTTAAAAAAACTACACCCGCACTCATAATTCCTCCTGATGATTTACCCTAAAAACTCCGCTAAGCAGATGCTTAACCTTATATTGTTCTATTTGACATTTATTGATGTGATTTTAGCAGTCATCCGAGATAATGATCGGGCTTTTCCAGTTTCCTTCCAATAATTTTATGTTATGTTGCAAAACAAGGTGCAGCTACAGGATAATGCGCTACGCGTTATAAATGTTTATCAGGATAAAAAATGTTCCAACACACCTTGTTACTACATGCAATGAATCTAGGGATTTTGGCATTGCTGTTTTTTATCATCGGGATGATCAAGCCGCAATGGGCTTTGTTCTTTATGGAAAAACCCAGCCGGTGGCTGGTTACTGCCATCACGACTGTTTTGGTTATGATTGTCATGACCATGTATGGCGAAGGCAACAGGCAGGCGAAAATAGCTGCAAAACACAAGAGACCCGCCGCCGCAAGCGCTGCACCCGTGCCGGTACAAATCCCCGAACCTGTACCTGTGCCGATACCCGAAGTGCCCAAGAAAAATAGCGGCTCCCCCAAATAAGCTAACGACTTTTACTAAGGCGGTACGAAATGAATCGCCAGCCAGATAGTATTTGACTCTGGCTGCGTCCATTCAACCCTGTGACGGGTATGGGCTGGGATGAACACATAGTCGCCCACTCCCATATTGATTTTACAGCCGTCTTCATAACCCAAGACGGCCTTACCTTCTAGCAACAACACCCACTCATCACTAGCCTCGTCGCACCACTGCCCGGCAGGGGTACAATGACCTTGTGAAACAATCCGTTCTATTTTGAAGGTTTCCCGGGCTAGCAAGTTTTCGGACAGTTCTTCAGGTATTATGTCTGGTATGTTTTTAAAGATATTGTCTTTGGCAGGTTTCATAGGGTTGGGTAAGCATAAAATGCCGATTTCATCATACCAT
>NZ_JBKKBJ010000044.1:0-7972 GCF_046714055.1 Methyloglobulus sp.
GGCAGCTCTTACCAGGCTCCTTACGCCCAGACATCTGTATTCTCAACCAAATTTGTGGTTTTGGTGCCCCCGCAGGTCCATCTCTTATCACTGCGTGAAGAATTCCTGGATTTTTGCGATCACTTGAATATTGACGCCATTCTTGAACCCATAAAAAGATAGGTGTAACCATGGCCCAAATCAACGTTGGCAACAGTGTACCGGATTTTGAAGCGAATGCGACAGGCAACAAAACAATTAAACTAAGCGATTATCGCGGCAGCTTTGTAATCCTGTATTTTTACCCGAAAGACAGTACGCCCGGTTGTACGCAAGAAGGCCAGGATTTTCGGGATAACATCGAAAAACTTAGGGTCATGGACGCTGTTGTGTTCGGTGTATCCAGGGACACTCTCAAATCCCATGAAAATTTCAAATGCAAACAAGAATTCCCTTTTGACTTGCTTTCCGATGTGGATGAAACACTCTGCCAGTTATTTGATGTCATCAAAATGAAAAACATGTATGGCAAACAGGTTCGGGGCATCGAACGCAGCACCTTTTTAATTGATCCCCAAGGCACGTTGGTGCGCGAGTGGCGCAAGATAAGCGTCAAGGGACATTGCGAACAGGTATTGCTGGCGCTAAAGGAAACGTAGGGGCAACCCTTGTGGTTGCCCTAACCAACTTGTGGTTGCCCTAACTTGGTAGGGTGCTATAAAGGGCAGGCACAAGGTCAGCCCCTACAGATTAATTTTCCGTCTCAGACAGGATCATATCGTCATTATCAAACCCACCTGCCTGGGCAGCACCTAGCTTGATCATCAGGCGGACTTCGTTCCTGGAGTCTGCTGAATTCAGGGCATCTTCATAACTAATCTTATCGGCCAAATACAAGTCATAAAGTGCCTGATCGAAGGTTTGCATGCCCAGTTCGCGGGAGGTTTTCATCAGCTCCTTGAGCTTGGTAATTTCTCCCTTGCGGATATAATCCTTGGCTAACGGGGTATTCAGCAATATTTCGACAGCGGGATAACGGCCTTTGCCATCGGCCCGTTTAATCAATTGCTGGGCGACAATGCCGCGTAAATTCAGTGACAAGTCCATACACAATTGGTCATGCATCTCATCCGGAAAGAAATGCAGAATCCTATCCAGCGCCTGATTGGCATTGTTTGCATGTAATGTGGACAAACACAAGTGGCCTGTTTCGGCAAAAGTGATCGCATTCTGCATGGTTTCCCGAGTCCTGATCTCACCAATCAAAATAACATCAGGCGCTTGCCGCAGGGTGTTTTTTAAGGCGACTTCGTAGGATTCTGTATCAAGCCCCACCTCGCGTTGGGTAATGATACAGTTCAGATGAGGATGTTGAAATTCTATCGGGTCTTCTATCGTAATAATATGGCCGCTACTGTTTTGGTTCCGATGCTTTATTAGGGCGGCCAAAGAGGTCGATTTGCCGGTGCCTGTTGCCCCAACAAAAATAACCAGCCCCCGTTTTTCCATAATCAAATCTTTAAGGATAGGCGGCAAATGCAGGGATTCTGCGTCAGGAATTTGATTTTCAATCCGCCGTAACACCATGCCGGCCGTATCGCGCTGGGTAAAAGCGCTGACCCTGAACCGGCCTAAATTGGGATAACCGATGGCAAATTGACATTCCTTAGTATTTTCAAATTCGCTTTTTTGCCGTTGGTTCATGATGCCCGTCACAACCATCAGGGCTTGCTCGGCGGTCAGCGCGGTTTTGGAAACCTCAACCAGCGTTCCATCGACTTTGATGGTGGGTGGTCTGCCCGCAGTGATGAACAGATCGGATGCCCTCCGTTCCACCGTCAATTCTAATAAGGCTTTAAAATCCATGATCTTTCCTAAGCTTAACGGAACATATCTTTGTTGACGGCTTTGCTCATCGCCATCTTGGAATGAATCAAACCCTGATCGACCAGTTCTTTCAGGTTTTGGTCCAGTGTTTGCATACCATCCTTACGTCCGGTTTGTATGGCTGAGTACATCTGTGCCACCTTGGCTTCACGGATCAAGTTTCTGATAGCCGATGTACCTACCATGATTTCGTGGGCGGCCACACGGCCACCACCTGTTTTCTTAAGTAGCGTTTGTGAGATAACCGCTTGTAACGATTCAGAAAGCATCGACCGTATCATGTCCTTTTCTGCAGCAGGAAATACGTCGATGATACGGTCGATCGTTTTGGCTGCTGAGGTGGTATGCAACGTACCGAACACTAAATGTCCGGTTTCTGCCGCCGTTAATGCCAAGCGAATGGTTTCCAAGTCACGCATTTCTCCAACCAGAATAATATCGGGGTCTTCCCGTAAAGCTGAACGTAAAGCCTCATTAAAACCGTGGGTGTCACGATGCACTTCGCGCTGGTTGATCAGGCACTTTTGGCTTTCGTGTACAAACTCGATAGGGTCTTCAACCGTCAGGATGTGGGCATAATCGTTGGTGTTGATGTGATTGACCATCGCAGCCAAAGTGGTCGATTTTCCTGAACCCGTAGGCCCGGTCACTAATATAAGCCCTCGTGATTTAGTTGTCAGCTCGGCAAAAAACTTGGGGGCTTTTAGTTCCTCCAGTGATAAAATCTTTGATGGAATCGTCCTGAATACCCCTGCCGCTCCACGCTCCTGATTGAAGGCGTTCACCCGAAACCGGGCAACCCCAGGCAGCTCAAAGGAAAAATCGGTTTCCAGAAATTCCTCATAATCACGACGCTGCTTGTCGTTCATGATGTCATAAATCAGCGCATGGACGTCCTTATGCTCTAGCGTCGGGATGTTGATTCGCCTAATATCGCCATCAACCCGGATCATGGGCGGCAAACCAGCGGACAAATGTAAATCCGAGGCGTTGTTTTTGACTGAAAAAGCTAACAATTCGGCAATATCCAAAGTTTACTCCTGGAACATAAAAGAAAGATAACAAATCACCCACTAACAATAGTTCAACTCTTCGCTTTTTTAAAGCGATATTGCTTAATAATCGGCCATGACAATCGCCCAAAGAATAGAAAATATCCACCGCCAGATAGAAAAGTATTGCCGCGCCTGCAACCGCAACCCAGAAGCTGTTTTGTTGTTGGCTGCGAGCAAAAACAAACCCACAACAGATATTGCCACAGCTTATCAGGCTGGACTTCGCCATTTTGGGGAGAATTATTGCCAGGAAGCCTTGTTAAAACAGCAAGCACTGGGCGCTTATGACATAACTTGGCATTTCATAGGCCCGATCCAATCCAACAAAACCAAACTGATCGCCCGGCATTTTAGTTGGGTCCACAGCGTTGATAGCTTAAGACTTGCCGCACGATTAAGTGAACAGCGACCGGTCAACCTACCGCCTTTAAATATTTGTCTGCAAGTTAATGTCAGCGGCGAACAGAGTAAATCGGGTATTACCTTGGACGGATTACCGGAATTATGCTCGACAGTATCCACATTACCCGGAATAAAGCTGCGGGGAGTCATGGCTATTCCTGCCCCACAAGACGATTACGAACAACAGCGCCTACCTTATAGGGCGCTTGTTCAGGCCGTTGCCGAGCTAAAACGACCGGAATTAGACGCTCTCTCATTTGGAATGACAGGCGATCTAAAAGCCGCAATAAGCGAAGGTTCCACGATAGTCAGGATTGGAACAGCACTATTCGGTAGTCGAAATTAAATTTAATACGCTTTATGCTCTTGGTTTTTTATTGCCCTGAGAACATTCTCGAATTATCTTGCGCTATTAAATTCAGGGTGCCTCTGATTTTATGAAAATTTCAAGCCGCCAAACGGGATTCAAGCAGGGAAATAATTTCTTCGCAGTGAATGATGTCTCTAGGCTCATCCAGGATAAATTCCGCCAAGGCGGAGATAGCGTACCAGTTTGACGGGTTGTTGACGAAGCTGAACGCCGCCAAAAAGAGTTCGGCCAGCTTTTGGTTGCGTTCTGCCTTATGGAGCATGAAGCATTCCATGTACTCAGTGATGACTTCCAAGTCTGAGCTGCCGCCATAGAAGTGCAGCGCACCCAAATTAACTAAATGTGGATTGAAATCCTCGCCATCGCAGCGTGCCAGATATTTTGCCTCGGCGAGTGATCCTGCCAGCATATTGATAACGTCCGCTTCGAAAGCGCATAGGCATTCTTCTTGTTGCGGCCAGGAAAAGTATTGAGTAGCTTCGGCAAACGACAAAGGCAAACTTTGAATTAAACGGCCACCTTCAATTTTTGCGCTGTATTTGCCATGCGTACGAGCGAATCGGTCTGATTGTTGTCCATTGCCTTCCTGGAGCCTGATAATGATCTGAAAATGCACGGCGGGTAGTTGCTTTTGTTTGTTACCAAGATAAATGGCTGCGACATGTCCTGCCAGATGATAAGCAATTCTCTTGTCAATTCTGATACCAGTGTCTTGTTGTGCATTAATGGAGGTGTCGCTGTGTATCATAATGACCTCGCTAACAAAGAATGTGGGCTAAACTGCAATCCGCATTGGGACGGATGGATGCTAATTCATGTGATATGAACGCCTACAAAAGTCAAGTATAGTCTAACATCTTTTCTTAGTCTTGTCGATGGCAAATTGGCATGCCCCCAAAAGCGTAGCTATCCGTCGTAAATCAATATCCTGGCTGAATGTCTTAATGCCAAAAATATGTAAATTTTTTCAAAAAATTTACATACCCATGAAATTGCCTTTTCATAACCCGACTATATACTATCTGAATTTTGCTAAGGCATAGTCCTTATATAGATATAATTATATTATTATTCAATTAGTTATAAATTATTAATTGAGCAAAGCCATTTTTCTTGACACAAAAGACAACCGGTCGTATTATGAGACATGATAATCCCCAAAAAGCAACTTAATAAAGAAAATCTGCTGTCCCACGGTGTCCAGCTATTGATGCAACAGGGCTATCATGGCACGGGGCTTAAGGAAATTTTGGATGCAGTGCAAATCCCTAAAGGTTCCTTTTACAATTATTTTTCCAGCAAGGAAAGTTTTGCCGCCGAGGTTATCCAACATTACATCGCTCCCTTCATAGGGCAACTGGATAACCACCTTCAAAAACCCGATATTGATGCGCTGACCGCGTTAAAAAACTATTTCAATGAATTGATCGTTGAGCTGGAAAAAGCCCAATTCAAGGGCGGTTGTTTGCTCGGCAACTTGATGGGTGAAATCGGCGATACCAGCGCCTTGTGTCAAAAATCGTTGCAGTTAGCCGTTGGCCGATACCGCGATTTACTGGCAACTGGATTGAAAAAGGCGCAGATGGAAGGCTCTGTCCGCGTTGATAAATCGGCTGATGATATGGCCGACTTGCTAGTCAATACTTGGCAAGGCGCTTTGCTGCGTATGAAAATAGAGCAATCTGCCGAGCCGCTAAAACAATGCTGTCACGATTTACTGGATGATTATTTCAAGGATTGATACCACCCTAACAAAGACGACTAGTCGTTTTTTAAATTTATTCGGAGGACGTTATGCCCAAATATGTTATCGAACGTGAAATCCCTGGCGCTGGCTCTTTAACACCTGAGCAACTGCAAGGCATTTCACAAAAATCCTGTGGTGTCCTGAGCGGGATGGGACCCAAAATCCAATGGCTGGAAAGCTATGTGACCGATGATAAGGTCTATTGCGTTTACATTGCCCCGGATGAAGCCAGCGTAAAGTCTCATGCCGAACAGGGCGGTTTTCCAGCCAATAAGATTTCCCGGATTAAAACCATTATCGACCCCACCACTGCCGAAAATTAATCACATATAAGTGCCCTATCCCACTGGGAGAGGGCTAGGGTGGGGGAAATTATAACCCTCATCCCGACCTTCTCCCAGAGGGAGACGGCACGGATTCCCTATCCTTTGCCGTACTTCCTCCATTTTTGGAGGTCGAAGGAGATTTTTGAATTATAGATGTCCCACTCATTCACCCCTAGGAGGTGCGCCATGCAAGTTAACTGGAACCCGAACACTTGTTGCCATTCTGGAGTTTGCGTTAAATCGCTGCCGGATGTTTTTAAGGTTGAGGACGGCCAATTTGTCATTGACCCATCCAAAGCCAGCGATGAAGCCGTTGAAAACGTTGTCAACCAATGCCCTTCGGGTGCGCTGAATATCGTGGATTGATCCTAACAATACAGCCACAACCAAAATAATTATAAACACGAGAGGAAGATATGAATACCACAACAAAAAACCTGCCCAACAGGCTAAAGACCATAATCGTCGTTACCTTATCAACCATCGCCTTAGCCGGAATAAGCGCAAGCCCGATTCTTGCTGATGAAACCTGCCTATCGCCTTATGTCACCAAAATCACCGGCCACGAAGATTTTGTCTATATCTGGACGTTGGGCGTAGAAGGCCTGGGCGATGAGCAGGACAAACTGGTGACGGTGGATGTCAGGCCAACATCAAAAACCTATGGCAAGGCCATCAATGCCCTTTCCGTCGGTGGCCGCAATGAAGCCCATCACTCCGGCTTTACCGACGACCGCCAGTATTTATGGGCGGGTGGCCTGGATACGAATAAAATCTTTGTTTTCGATATCCATACCGATCCGGCAAAACCGGCATTAACCAGCACCATTACCGGTCTTGTCGCAAAAAGCGGCGGCGTGGTCGGCCCGCACACCACTTACGCCTTACCTGGGCGCATGATAATTACCGGGCTGTCCAACAATAAAGATCACGGTGGCCGCACGGGGCTGGTCGAATACACCAATGATGGCAACTATATCGACACCCACTGGATGCCCACCGATAGCGACCTGCAAGGTGCGGTTAAAACCGGAAAATACGCCGATGGCTATGGCTATGACCTGCGCGTGATGCCACGCAACAACCTGATGTTGACTTCCTCATTCACTGGCTGGTCGAATTACATGATGGATTTTGGCAAGATGCTTGCCGATCCCGAGGCCATGAAACGCTTCGGCAATACCGTCGTGCAATGGGATTTGCACACCAAACAGCCCAAAAAAGTGTTCGATGTGCCGGGAGCGCCTTTGGAAATACGCTGCGCGTGGGGTGAAAAACACGATTATTGCTTCACCAGCACAGCCTTAACCTCAAAAATATGGCTGATTCACAAGGATAAAGCGGGCGAATGGCAAGCCAAAGAGGTAGCCAATATTAGTGATCCCGCTAAAATTCCGCTGCCAGTAGACATCTCCATCGCCAGCGACGACAAACTGTTGTGGGTCAATACCTTTATGGACGGCATGACCCGCGCATTTGATATAAGCGATCCATTCAAACCCAAACAAGTGTACGAACATAAAATCGGCGCTCAAGTGAATATGGTGTCCTCAAGCTGGGACGGCAAACGCATCTACTTTACCTCCTCACTCCTAGCCAACTGGGACAAGAAAGGCAAAGATAATGAACAGTTCTTTAAAGCCTACGACTGGAACGGCAAAAAGTTAATAGAGAAAATTGCCATCGACTTCACCAAAGAAAAACTAGGCCGTCCGCATCAAATGGTTTTTGGGGCGTATAGTCTTTATGGTGGAGATAAGGCAGCTAAGAAGGATAAGAAATAATATCTCTTATGGGAAAAAGTAACACAAATAACATCGTCGTTCCGGCAGGGATTGCCGGAATCCAGCAGCCAAGGATGGCAAATTAAGAGCACATCCCTTTAAAGGAATCTCTGAACAAGTCCTCCCGGAATGTTAAAATTCAAGCCACCAACCGCACCGAGGGATAAGCCATGAAACAGCAAAGCCTAGCGCCGTTAACCTACGAAGGCATGAAAAAGCGCACCAAACGGGAGAAATTCCTGAATGAGATGGACAAAGTTGTGCCGTGGGAGCGGTGGCTGCAGCTGGTCCGGCCGCATTACCCAAAAGTGGGCAAAGGCCGCCAACCTTTGCCGCTGACAATGATGCTGCGGGTTTATTGCCTACAACAATGGTATGGCTTGTCCGATCCTGGCGTGGAGGAATCGTTGTACGACATCGAA
>NZ_JBKKBJ010000045.1:0-4031 GCF_046714055.1 Methyloglobulus sp.
TGCTTGACTAGGGCATCGCTTAAACTGGTTTGGGCTAGGTTCTTCCAGGACATGGGCTATTGCTCGGACTTTGATAAGGGCTTATTTTACCAGTTTAGGGGCTTGGGTTCGTGCAAAAGTCTCAAGTTGTAAATTATTCAATTTAAACTAATCTCAAGCAGAAAAAGAATACCTAATTCATCCAAGATGATAGGGGTATCTAGCAATTCTACAAGTCAATCAGCGGCTAGGATTTTCCAGTAATCGGTTTTATGGAATGGTGAAACTGAGGCCGACTCCGCCGTATTATTGGTGATAATCAGCGTCTCACTTGGCATTTGGATTGCCCGGGTAAAAAATCAAGATGTGGCTCAAACTGAATCAGAAAACAGGCAAGAACAAAAGCAAACGCAGGATAATGCGGACGCGGAATATGCAAAACTTTAAGCTAAACTTGATAAATTACAAACTGCTCTGAATAACAAACAGAATAATGTTAGTTTTTGCTTCTACATCAGTTACGGCTGATAATTTTTCCAGAACTCGTAATGATGGTACTCAGATTTATATATCTGATGGATCTCTAAAATGGCAAGGTTCATTAGTTACGTTTCAAGAAGGCAAAATAACACCTGTACACGACAAAAAATTAACAGGTTACTGGTAGCCCCCTTTGCAGAGAGCGTCGACGTTGTAGGCGACAGCGATGAAATCACAACCTGAAGCTGTTTGTTTGACCTTGAAAAGGCGTTAAACAATTCAGTACGGATACAATCCAACCCATACCTAAAAATGCCTTGGGCTTTGCGGCGGTGTGTTTTGACTTTAATAGGCAACACACAACCGGGTTCCCAGGCCGACCTTATGGGCCCAGTAAAAGGCAACCACTGGCAACACCAGGAGCTTTTTGATGCGAAGATAGCCGGCCCACACGGGTTTCTTCGGGCTTAAAGCCTCGCCCCTTCAGGCACCCAAACAAGGTTTCGATTTCCCGGCACAACCCGTAAATTTTAATGGCATCCTGAACAAGGCCGCCACTTGCGACAACCATCAACGCCCCGTCTACCAAGCGCAGGGTACTCAGGTAATCCTTGCAATGGCCTAAACTTCCCGGTTGCGGCAGCCGCCCGGTCTCGCCGAGCTCTGACGCACCAAACAAACGGTCGACCCGTGTTTTTAAGCCTCGGCGGTTCGTGTTGACGCTATTGGCGAATCCGGATAAAGGAGGGAATTCGCTCCTTGATGCGGTTTTTGCCAAACCGGCCAATGAAACGCCGCAACAGGGCGATGCGTTCCCGACTGTTCGAGTTGTCCCGCTTGTTGAGCGGCAACCCATACACGGGAATGGCCGCGCCGCGATTAACGACAGCCAACCAGCAAATTGATGCCGGTGCTGCCCCACTTCCAGTTCGTCCAGTCCAGTGACGGATAATAGTCGGCATAGGTGAATTCGAACAGCTTCATGATAAACTGGGCAACGTCAATGTAACCAATCCAATGAGCGCTAAAAAACCGTTGCATCCGACGGTAACGCGGCGGTATCTGCGCCCAGCCTTGGAAAGGCTAGGGCTAGTTGCGTCCCCACCCCCATCAAGGCAACCAGTATCCCAACAAAGCAATCCATTCTGGCCTTGTTCCATTGAAAATGCTGGTTTAAGATAGCCGTCAGTCCGTTGATTTGTAGTTGACCGCTTTTCATGTTAGCAAAACAAAGTGCAGTATTTAATTACATTTCAATGAGCTATATCAACTTCCTCTTTTTTTGTCATGTGCAGAGAGAAATCTCAATAAATTGTACAAATATAACTAATCACTCAATTGGTGTGGGCTGTAGGGCAGGCCGTGCCCGTCCGGGCAGCCACAAGGGATTGACCCTACGAATGCGGAAACATTAAAATGAAGCGCTCAACAAATTTCTGGGCCGTTGTGCCGGCTGCCGGTGTTGGCGAGCGGATGAATGCCGACCGGCCCAAACAATACCTGGATCTCGCTGGTAAAACAGTGATAGAACATACGCTGTCACGTTTGTTGCAAGCGAATGTTTTTTCAGGGGTCGCCGTTGCAATTTCAGCAGAAGACCCGTATTGGCCGGAACTTTCATTTGCACAGCATGAGCTTATCATCACTGCGCCAGGCGGCAAGGAAAGGGCGGACTCGGTGCTATCTGCGCTGAAGGCTATCCGTGCCAAGGCAAAAGATGATGATTGGATCCTGGTGCATGATGCTGCCAGGCCTTGCCTTACCACAGAAGATATACACCTATTGATTGATACGCTGGTTAATGATGACGTTGGCGGTATTTTAGCCTTGTCTTCACACGACACCCTAAAAAGTGTTCAGGATCAGGATATTCTTGGCACTTTGGATAGACGGTCAGTCTGGCGGGCATTGACGCCGCAAATGTTTCGCTACGGCCTGTTGAAAACAGCGCTGGAAGGGGGGGCTGAAGGCAATCCTGCGGTCACAGACGAAGCAAGCGCTCTTGAATTAATGGGATTAAAACCGAAAATCGTCGAAGGCCGTCCCGATAACATCAAAATCACCCGGCCTGAAGATTTGGCACTAGCGCGTTTTTTTATGGAGCAACAATGATACGAATTGGGCAAGGTTACGATGTACACCGCTTTAATGAAGGCGACCATATTATTCTCGGTGGCGTAAAAATCCCTTACGAACAAGGTTTGGAGGCGCATTCAGATGGTGATGTCGTGCTGCATGCCCTTTGTGATGCCCTATTAGGGGCGGCAGCGCAAGGAGACATCGGCAATCATTTTCCTGATACCGATCCTGAATTCAAGGGTGCTGACAGTCGGGTATTACTGCGGCATGTCTACCGTATTGTTCAGGAACAAGGATATAAGTTGGGCAATGCAGACATTACGATTATCGCCCAAGCACCCAAAATGGCGGCCCATATTGCCGCCATGTGCCACAACATTGCCACTGATTTACAAGTCAAAGTTGACTGTATCAACGTAAAAGCAACGACCACCGAAAAACTGGGTTTTGAAGGACGCAAAGAAGGCATTGCCGTACATGCTGTTGTATTGATCGAAACCTAAGGGCGTGTCTTAAAAGCTACTGTGCGTCCCGATTGTTGCGTTGCGCTCGTAATCCTCATGTACTCCATATGTACACTCCGGGTTCCTGTGTTCCATGCGCCTTGCACTCGGGTCGCTTTTAACACGCTCTTAGGGAACGCTGGTTTAATCTTTTGACAGGCTCAGGGTGACGTAACGTATTGCTTCCGCTCGTGGCGACCCCGCCGAACTATGACCGAAAGTGATTTGTTCAGTGCAGTTTATTTAATTTTTACCAATTCCTTCCCCTCACTGGAGAAATGGCAAATGCCGGTAACAAAATTATTGCAGTTTTCGGATTGCTCAATTTTTGCGCCCGTAGGGCTAAGCTGTATATCCAGTATGCAATAACTGGCTTCACCTTCGGAATGTTTTTTCAAGGTCAGTTTATCTTTGCCTGTGCTTTTGGCCTCGTCGGCAATTTCGGCAGAGCAGGCTAGACTGTCTTTTTCGTCGGCGTTAGGTTCGAAATCCACATCGGCACTGACTATATATTTATCATTCAGTTGGGTGATTTTCAAGTGGTGGACATGTTTAACATCGCGTAGCACATAATGATCCGTAGTTGCCATTACACTACCGGAAATTAACATTGCGAAGCAAAATAAACTTTTTTTCATCGGATTTCCTCTTGTCGGGGTTTATGAATTATCAGTAAAGGCAGGTTATTGTGGTACGATGACTGAGAATATTAAGCGCCAGACAAAACCACCTACAGGCTGTCATTGTAACCTACAGTAAGCCCTCGCCCAAAAACACAATCACAGAAAAACCAGGAAGCACGACAGGTCAATGTCAATTACTTCCAAAACAAGGTTTTCTAATCAACAAAAGAAAGCCGGCACAATCAATGAATAACTGATGTTACGCACCTGTAGTTCAAGTAAACTATAAGGATGAATACAGGACGACTAGAAATATATAGCGGTTACTTATTGAGTTCAGTTCCTTTGGTCAAACAACAGCAACCGG
>NZ_JBKKBJ010000046.1:0-12686 GCF_046714055.1 Methyloglobulus sp.
TCGCTTCCGCCAAAGAGTTGTTGTGACCACCCTAGTTCGTCTATTGGAATCATGCTTGCTACAAACCCTATATTTATTTATGGGGTTATAGTTTATTTCTCAAGTAAAATGTGATCAAGAGACAGGCATGTTTCCCCGTCCGCAGGGTTTCATGTATGTTTCAAAGATAGTAGTGGCATCAAAATGTTAGGGACGGTTTCAAGCCCTGCCCGCGTCAGTGCCGCTCAGCATCAGTTATTCAAAATCAAATCGATCCGGCAACCAACCATTATTGACACAATCGCGGAAGCACCATGCCGGTGTGGTTTCGGTCTTGTAGCTCCAAAAAAACCAGCCCAGGTATTTTTCGAAGGTTGCCAATTGGGCGTACGCATAAGCTTGATAAGCTACATCCATTTGAAATTTATCCATTTTTTCCAGTGCATGGTTAAAAGGCCCAATGGCCCAAAGCGACACCACTTTTAAGTCCATGCCCAAACTCCACTCGCCTACATAAGTCCACTGATCCATTTCCTGGATGATGGCATCGGCTTCCTGTTTCCAGTCCACGACGGATTTCCTGACATGCCCGTAGATATCCGAATCAATATCGACCCGTTCAAAACATTGGTAACGGTGAATGTCAAACACCACATTGTCAAATTCGGGTTCTTTCAAAAACCCCAGATATTCTTGATAAGACCGGAAACCGTCATGAAAAACTACCGCCACATCTTCGGGCTGGCAATATTTGCGGATACGGTAATAGCCATCCGTTGTATATTTTTTTAATAAATTGGTATCAACGTCCCAACGAGGTTCATTCAATACCTCAATCCCGTGCAGCGCGGCGCGGCCATGATAACATTCAGCCAACTGTTCCAGCACCCACAAAGAATGGTTGATATAACCCTCATCGGTGTGCCATTCGCAAACATCTTTAATTCCGCCATTATCGAATCCATTTTGGCAACCCGGCGCAGCATGTAAATCGAGGATGATAGCCAACCCCAAGTCTTCCGCCCACTGGAAGGCTTGATCCAGTATGTCAATTCCGCCTTCCACAAAGGGATATTGATACTCGCCATACGCCCTGTGATAAGGATAATTTGCGCCGAAAATCCAATGCCCAATCGGGATACGCACCGCATTGATACCGATACTTGCCAACCAGGCGAAATCATCGCGGGTGATAAAAGTTTGCCAATGCTGCCGTAATCTCGTTTCGGCTACAGCGCCCAATTCAGCGCAGTAAGTGGTTTCATCCGTTGCGTTCAATCCCTCGAACATACTGGGGGTTATCCATTTTTCCAGCACTAGCCAACCGCCAAGATTAACACCGCGAAGTTTTTTGCCTTTGTTTTTAGTTAATGACGGGATCATGTGCTATTTCCTCTAATTAATAATCGGGCTAGATTTTTAGTTTACGTTCATGAAAGGCTTCCGCCGACGGCTGATTGGTAATGTTCAGGATTGCCGCATCAGGCAGTTCTTTGCCCAGTAATTCCAACATATGGATTTCCCCGCCCGATGACAAAGAATCCAGGGCTTCCTCAATAAAAATCCATTTGGGCCGATGCAGTAAAACGCGAGCCAGCCCCAAGCGTTGCCGTTGTTCACGGGAAAGTATCTGTTCCCATGACGCAACCCGGTCAAGTTGCTTCGCAAATTCTTTAAGTCCGACTTGTTTTAGCACATTTTCAACTACAGATCGTTCGAACGAACTTGTGGCATTAGGATAACAAATGGCTGTAAAGAGCGACCCGGTCGGTAAGTAAGGCCGGGGCGGCATAAAGAACAGGGAGCCATCCACCGGAACTTGAATATGACCGAATCCCCACGGCCATAATCCAGCAATCGCCTCAAACAATTTTGCCCCCGTGTCAGCCTTACCGGAAATCAGTACACGTTCGCCCACTTTAATTTCAGTGTTGATGGTTGCTGAGATGGTATCAACGCCTAAATTAGCTATAGTGACATTATCAAACTTTAATACGGATTTTTTTGATTTTTCTACACAAATTTGATGTGAATTGTGGCAGGATATGCCGTGTTCCAACTCATCCAAAGCCTTAACCAAGCCTAAAACTCGCTCAACCGATGCCCGCCAATTGGCGATTTCAGCCATACTATTGACCGGCCAAGATAGGGCCGAAACCATCTGCTGAAAGGCCTGGACGGATTGCATTAAAGAACCCAAGGTGATTCCACCGGCAATATAACGTGGTGCTGCCACCAGAATTGGCAATGCCATTGACACGACCGAGTAACCTGTCGTGAAAATCTGAATTTGTTTCCAGGCGGCTGTTTGTTGTCGATAGGCCGCAATAATTGTCTGAAATGAGCCAAGGATACGCGCCTGTTCATTATCCTCACCCTGAATTAAGGCGATGGCCTGGGAATTTTCTTGCACTTTTATCAGGTCACGACGGTAATTGGCCTCTTGGCTTTGCCGGACATTCGTTGCCGCAGTGAGCGATTTACCCATCCACCATCCCAAGATTGATGCACAAACCGCATACATTATCGAAATCCAAACCAAGTAACCAGCAACAGGAAGCTTAAAATTTCCTAGTTCAAAAACAACCGTACCCGATAACGTCCATAGAATCTGAGTAAAGCTGCCCAACAACAAAAGACTGTAAAACAATGAATGCCCCAGTGAGATAGCATCTTCGGTTGCAATGCGGATGTCTTCCGCTATGCGTCCGTCGGGATTGTCATAATCCCCTTTCGACATAAAAGTCAGTTGATAATGCCGGCCTTTATGCATCCATTTGGAAATGACTTTATCCGTCAGCCATAAGCGCCAGCCGATCAGTAATCGCCGTTTAACTATCAGGTGCATGGTCGTGATTGCAATATTGGCGACGAAAATCAGGACTAATAACCCTACCTGAGTGATTAAACCTGACATTGACCGCTGTTCAAGGTCATCAAACAGAGCCGCATTCCATTCTGTAATCACCACGGCTATGCCCATTTGAAACACAGTGAGGACAATCAGGAACACCGTGTCCATGCGGATTACGAGCTTATTTTCGGAGCCCCAAAAAGGCCCCGCCAATTTTATAAACGGAATTAAAAATCCGTTTTGACGTTTCATCGGTTCATCCCTTGTCGAAAATTCAGTATTGAGTTTAGTATTTGCATATTTAATTTCTGTCGTAATATCGTTAATAATAGCTTACCGTTTTACACGTTCCTTGAAAATAAGAATGATAAATCCTAATCTGACCGCGATGATCCCAGGGACTTCAACAAATATTTTAAATATTGCGCACCGCGGTGCCAGGGCATTCGCGCCTGAAAATACACTTGTTGCCTTTGCCAAAGCCAAAACTTTAGGCTGTGAAATGTTCGAGATGGACGTACGCATGGCTAAAGATGGTGTAGTCATCGTCCATCACGACGAGCATTTGACCCGGTGTACGGATGCCAAAACCAAATTCCCTGACCGCAACAGTTATAATCTCGCAGATTTTACTTATGCAGAGCTTAGCAAGTTAGATTCGGGTAGCTGGTATGTTGAACAGTTGGCGCTTGCCAGTGAAGAAAGACAACCATTTTTGCAAAGCCTGACTGATGCTGAGATCGACCAATTTGTCAGCCCATCGGAACGGAAGCTTTATGCTTCCGGCAACATCAGGATTCCGACTCTTGCCGAAATATTATGCTCGACCAAAGAGTTTGGGCTGATGGTCAACATAGAACTCAAATCACAGCCGGATGGCGATTCAGGATTGGTTGAGGCTGTATTGAAGGCCGTACAAGCGATGAAAATGGAAGATCAAATCCTGATTTCTGCTTTTGATCACGAGTTGTTGAAACAAGTGCGACTACGAACAAATAAAATTGCCATTGGCATCCTTACTGACACACCTATTAAAGCCCCCATTACTTATCTACGCAAACTTAAAGCGAATGCATACAATCTAGGCTGTTACAAGGACTATAACCTCAGTGGATTTAGTGGGTTGCCCGGCAACCGCTATCTCGCCCACATTAGCAAGGTGCATAAAGCAGGTTTCGGCGTGAATATTTGGACGTGTAACGACCCGGAAGAGATGGGATACTTATTGGCTACCGGGACAACTGGCTTGATTTCTGATTATCCAAATCGGGTGAGTGAAAAAATTAAGGATTACTTCCCAAAAAATAGCCTCATCTCAACCCCATAGGTTTTACGCACGGTCGCAAGCACATAAAGCACTGGTGGATTTGTTTCACCACCTTTCTTAAAACGGTTGCGAATTCAAGCAAAATATTCGATACTCCAACTCTTGTTGTAGATTGTGTTCGCTGGATTTAACTAACAACGATTGGAGAATAAGTTTTTATGAAAAAATCAATTATCCTGGGCTTGGCGGCATGTGCCATTTCCCTGAATTCCCTCAGCGCTTTGGCCGCCACCGACGACAAATACCCTGCCGCTAATTTCCAACCTAGTGTCACCTACATAGATGAAACCGCTGCCCAAGCGGAATCATCGACAACGGATGACAAATATCCAGCGGCGAACTTCCAACCTAAAGTGACATATATTGACGAAGATGCCGCCGGGCAGACGCAATTAACGAAAGCATCTGTGATCGATGAGAAATACCCTGCGGCAAATTTTGAATCGAAGGTCATCTATATGGATGAAAATGCCGCTGAACAAGCGCCAGATCAGTTTGATCCCAAATATCCCGCAGCTTACTTCAAGCCTAAAGTTATCTATCCTTAAGCCTATTTATTTTTCATAAGCTATTGAATTTAAGTAAATCTCCCCTGAATATAACAAAAGTAACCCATAGGAAGATTTAAGTTTGGCAGCTCCATTCAGTTTCCATTGCACTGAATGACTTTTCTAAAGTCTGAGTAATTTAAGGTGTGTTATTTTCAAAACGTTGGAGTGGCTGGATTTTTGCTTAGCCACCCGTAAATGTAGGTTAAATAATTTTAAAAGCCTGTTGTTCGCTGAGACTCAGCGACTCCCATTAGGACTAGGACACTCCATGACGCAGTTAAATTACACTATCAATGGTAATGATTTACAGTACATAAAAATAACCTTGGATGCAGGCCAGGAAGCCCTTGCCGAACAAGGGGCGATGATGTACACGGACAAGCACATTGTTATCGATACCCTGCTGGGTGATGGCAGCCCTTCGCGGCTTGGTGCACTAGGCCGGTTTTGGAATGCGGTCAAGCGTTCCTTCACTGGCGAGTCGATGTTCAGTTCTGTGTACCGGAACACCTCAAATAAGCCACAAACCATTGCCATTGCCGCACCCAGCCCAGGTGAAATCGTCCCGATCAATTTGACTGAACACGGCGGCATGATTATTTGCCAAAAAGGGGCTTATATTGCGGGGGAAAGAGGCCAAAAAATTCAGTTAGCTTTCCAGAAACGGCTGCGTGTGGGTTTCTTCGGTGGCGAAGGCTTTATCATGCAAAAAATCAGCGGGCAGGGAATCGTATTCATCCATGCCTCCGGCACGCTCAAGGAAGTTACGTTAAGTCCCGATGATGAGCTAAAGGTTGATACAGGTTGTTTGGTTGGTTTGTCATCTACAGCTCGTTACAACATCAAATATACCGGTACGCTGAAAAACAGCCTGTTTGGTGGCGAGGGCTTGTTTTATGCCACCGTATCCGGCCCCGGCAAGGTGTGGATACAGTCCTTGCCGATGAACCGCTTGAGCAAGGTGTTGATGGGTGCGGCCTTGACCGGAAGCAGTAGCCGGTCGTCCTGGATGGGCAAGTTTTACCTGCTCGCCATTATCCTGTTTGCCATTGCCACCATCTATGCCAAACCCTGACATGAATAATGAAGTCAGTATCTTGCTTTTTGGCCCGGAACTGCCCAGCACTGGGCAACCGACGGCCTGCCTGGTCGAAGAAGGTCGACTTTATCTGCCCAACCAAAAACAAACGGTAAGTTTTTCCGAGTTGGAAGCCAGGGTCGGCAGTTTTGACCACGATAAATTGCAATTGTGCTGGCAGTATCAAGGCAATACCTGGTTGCTGATACCTGCCAATCAAGACGCACAAAAAACGCTGGTCAGACTATTGCCCAGGAAAGAAGTCACCGGACTGGGCAAGTGGAAACGGGAAACCTTAGGGCAAAGTCTGGTCTGGAAAACCGTGGCTTATTCCTTGTGTGCGTTGGCTTTGGCGGCGGTCTTGGTCGTCTGGCAATACGACACTGCCGTTTCTTGGGTGGCTGGGCGAGTATCGCTGGCAACGGAGTACAAAATCGGTGAATCAGTGTTAACCAGCTTGAAAACCCAATCGCCCCTGGTCGATAAAGGTGTCGCAGTGGATGCCGTCAAAAAAATTGGCGTCCGCTTGACTCAAGGCTCGCCCTATAAATACCAATGGCATATCTCAAATGCCCCTGCCATCAATGCCTTTGCGTTGCCGGGTGGCATTGTCATCGTCAACAAAGGCTTGCTGGAAAGGGCGGAATCAGCCAACGAAGTGGCGGGGGTGTTGGCGCATGAAATCCAGCATGCAGAACAACGCCACGCCTTAAAGAACATGATTACCAGTTCCGGCATTGCCGCCACCGTTTTGCTGGTGTTGGGCGATGTTAACGCCGTGATGATGGTTATGGCGCATCAGGTGTCCGCTCAGTATTTCAGCCGTCAGGCAGAGTCCGATGCCGACATCAAAGGTGTCGCCTTATTGCGGAAAAGTAAAATTGATCCACAGGGCTTGGTGTCGTTCTTCAAAAAATTGCAGGCGCAGTATAAAGGCAAGGCCGAAGGGCCGGAGTGGATGTCGTCCCACCCCGGTACAGAAAACCGCATAAAAGTGGTGGAAGATGACAATAAAGCCCACCCTTGTGCGGATTGTGAAACTTTGAAATGGGATAAAAAGGCAATTCTGGCTAGTTTGGAAAAAACTTATCCAAAGGCCAAATAACGTTAGATTGCGCAGGTAACAATATTGCTAGGCTGGAAAATTTTAAACCTGTAAAATATTGATTACTTAGTAATTTTCAAAAAACCAGTTATGTCGATGAAATCTGTAGAAGTATGTGCTGGTGCGGGTGGTCAGGCACTTGGGTTGGAGAAAGCTGGGTTTGAGCATGTCAGCCTTGTTGAAATCGAGGCTCCCGCTTGTCAAACTCTACGAATTAACCGTAAACATTGGCATGTCACAGAAGGCGACATTCGCCATTATTCAGCAGAACAATGGCAAGGCATTGAGCTTTTAGCGGGTGGCGTACCTTGTCCGCCATTTTCAAAAGCTGGTAAACAGCTTGGTACACAGGATGAACGTGACTTATTCCCAGAAGCCCTTAGACTGGTTTCTGAGTGCAGGCCTCAAGCAGTCATGTTTGAAAATGTAAGAGGCTTACTTGACTCAATCTTTGATGAATATCGTACAAAAATAATCACCGACTTAAAAAAACTAGGTTATGTCGCTGAGTGGCGTTTGTTAAATGCCAGTGATTTTGGTGTTCCTCAATTGCGTCCACGAGTAGTCTTCGTGGCACTAAAAAAAAGCGTGGCTGGACTATTTGTGTGGCCGTCATCGCTTATTACCCCGCCGCCAACAGTAGGTGAGGCGTTATATGATCTTATGGCTGCAAATGGCTGGCTTGGCGCGAAACATTGGCAGAAAAGAGCGTACGATATAGCGCCTACCTTAGTTGGTGGAAGTAAAAAGCATGGAGGCCCTGACCTTGGGCCAACCAGAGCCAAAAAAGCCTGGGCATCACTGGGAGTTGATGGCATGGGAATAGCTGATGCACCACCGACAAAGGATTTTATTGGTATGCCGCGCCTTACAATTCGCATGGCTGCCCGTATTCAGGGGTTTCCTGATGATTGGCAATTTAGCGGCAAAAAAACTTCCTCATACCGTCAAATTGGTAATGCTTTCCCGCCTCCAGTTGCCTGCGCTGTAGGCGCTCAGATTCAAGCTGCGTTAAATGCTGCGGCAAAACCGAAACTTAAACGGGCGTAGTAATGGCAAAAGAAAAATCCCCCAGAGGAGGTGCGCGTGGAAAGCTTCGAGCGCATTTTCTAGCCAATATTGGCCGCATTATGGGTTCCGAAGAATTGCGAGCCGTCGCGGACAATCAATCAGAATGGGCGCGTCGTGTTCGTGAATTAAGAACAGAGGAAGGTTATTTAATCCTTACGCATAATGACCGCAGCGAATTGAAACCTGGCCAATACTTGCTAGAAACTGCAAAGCCACAACCCGCCTTTGAACGAGCTATATCAAAAGAAACTCGTGCATTTGTCCTCGACCGAAATGGTTTTACTTGCCAAATGTGCGGGGCTGTAGCCGGTGAGCCACATCCTTATGATTCAACGCGGAAAACACGCTTACACCTTGGTCATATTATTGACAAGAGCATGGGCGGTACTGACAATCCATCCAATCTTCGGGCAATTTGTTCTGTATACAATGAGGGTGCGTCTAATGCCACACTTACCCGTCCTGATTTACAGAAAATTCTTATTCAAGTGCGCCGGGCAACATCTGCAGATCAACTCGAGATCTTAAAGTGGCTTATTGCCAAATTTCCAAAGCAGACGACAGAACTAACAAAATTGTGAATCTTACATTGCGCTCAACTGCCGGTTGGGGTGAGGTAACAAACCCCAACACTTGATGCACCGTGTTGCTGGGATTCCTAACGTCATCCCAACCTACGATTTACCAATACTTACCAAGCTTCCACCAAATGAACAAACAAGAAAAATACCTAACAATGACAACCCGTAAGATGCACCAAATGTAGATACCGTCTTGAAACAAATTATGCAAGCGAATAATTTGGGCCAAACGGTTCGCCTGATTTTAAGATAGCACGTAGGATGCGCTGAGACACGAAGCGCATCAATCGCAAGCGATGCGTTTCCCTTCGTTCAGATCGTCCTACATCCTTCTGTTTCCGGCGTTAATTTTCTCAATAACCCGCTGATAAACCAAAGTTTTTGTTCTGTGTCGCTAAACGGTTTGATAAACCTTAACTTATCAGCGCCGTCAAACTTGTAACATTGCGCCTCAGTTTGGATTAATCGAATCAACTCTTCGGTATTGAGTGTAGGATTTGCCGTAAAGACGATACGCCCGCCGCCGGCGTTCGCATCAATCTTCTTGATGCCCAGTTTTGCGGCCTGTTGCTTTAATTCTGTAACGCTGAACAGGGTTTTTATCGGTTCCGGCAACAATCCGAAACGGTCGATCATTTCCACCTGCAATTCACGTAAATCTTCTTCAGTTTCTGTGTTGGCAATTCGCTTATACAGCACCAGACGGGCATGAATGTCAGGCAGATAGTCTGCGGGAATCAGCGCCGCTGTTTGCAGATCGACTTCCGGCCCTCTTTCCATCGGTGCTTCCAGATCGGCGACTTTGCCTGATTTAAGCGCCGCCACCGCACGTTCCAGCAACTCGGTGTATAAGGTAAAGCCAATTTCCTGAATTTGTCCGCTTTGCTCATCACCCAATAACTCCCCTGCCCCACGAATTTCCATATCATGCGAAGACAACATAAAACCTGCCCCTAAATCGCCCGATTTTTCCACGGCTTCCAGGCGTTTTACCGCATCGGTGCTCATCAAGGCTTTGGGCGGCACAACAAAATAAGCATAAGCCCGATGATGCGAGCGCCCCACCCTGCCCCGCAACTGGTACAGTTGCGCCAAGCCCAGTTTATCGGCACGATTGATGATGATAGTGTTGGCACTGGGAACATCAATGCCGCTTTCAATAATGGTGGAACACAGCAGCAGATTAAACTGCTGATGATAAAAATCCATCATGATATGCTCCAGATCCCGTTCTGCCATTTGTCCGTGGGCAATCGCTATCCGGGCTTCGGGCAACAGCTTTTCCAGGTCATCGGCCATCTTCCCCATGGATTTGACATCGTTATGCAGGAAAAACACTTGTCCACCGCGCTTGATTTCACGCTGACAGGCTTCCTTGATTTGCGCGTCCACCCACTCGCTGATAAAGGTCTTGATGGCATGGCGGTTCGGCGGTGGGCTAGCGATGATGGAAATATCGCGCAATCCCGACAAGGCCATATTGAGCGTCCTGGGTATAGGCGTTGCCGTCAAGGTCAGCATATCCAGCGAGTGCCGCAGCTTTTTGAAGTGTTCTTTCTGGGTCACGCCAAAACGGTGTTCTTCATCAATAATAACCAACCCCAGCGCTTTGTAGCGTAGGTCTTTGGATAAGAGTTTATGGGTGCCGATCACAATATCAACCTTGCCCTGCTCCAAGTTTTCCATAATTTCTTTTTGTTGTTTGGGCGAAACAAACCGCGACATCACCTCAACGCGCACAGGCCAGTCGGCGAAGCGGTCACGAAAATTCTGGAAATGTTGCTGCGCCAATAAAGTCGTCGGCACCAACACCGCAACCTGCTTGCCGCTTTGTACGGCAATAAAAGCCGCCCGCATGGCGACTTCGGTTTTACCAAAGCCGACATCGCCGCATACGACCCTGTCCATGGGCTGCGGACTCGCCATATCCTCCAGGATCGCTTCAATGGCTGTTTGTTGGTCTGGCGTTTCCTCGAATGGAAAGGCATCGGCAAACGCCAGATAATCGGCATCTTGTACGCAAAACGCATGGCCTTTTTGCACGGCGCGTTGCGCCTCAATGTCCAGTAATTCCGCCGCCACATCACGTATTCGCGCAATCGCTTTTTTCTTGGCTTTGCTCCATTGGTCTCCACCCAATTTATGCAAGGGCGCATTTTCAGGGCTTACGCCCGTGTAGCGACCAATCACATGCAGCGATGAAACCGGCACATATATTTTGTCGCCGTTGGCGTATTCCAATGCTAGAAATTCGGCGGGTATGCCGCCAATTTTCAAGGTATGCAACCCCAAGTAACGACCGATGCCGTGTTCCTGGTGTACTACCGGGGAACCTATCGTCAATTCATTCAGGTTATTGACGATGTTTTCCAGTTCGTGCGCCGCTGACCGCCTACGCCTGCGTCGTTGCTGGATTTTTTCACCTGACAGCAGGCTTTCAGTGATGATGGCAAGTGCAGGATTTTCCAGCCATACGCCGTGATCCATAGGCGCAACCGTAATAGCTGGCGAAATATCGGTGGTTAAAAATACCTGCCAGCTTTCTACCTGCTTAACCAGAATTTTGTTGTGCCTTAATTTATCGATTAAGGCTTCCCTACGACCCGCAGACTCAGCGACAAAGAGAATTTTTCCGGTAAATTCTTTAACAAACTGCTGTAACCGTTGGGCTGGCACAGTCAATTTGGCATCAATGGTTAGGTCAGGCAGGGCATGGCAGTTGAATACATTGCCATCACCTGCACCCGTATTGTCGAGAGTAATACGGGCAAAGGCTGTAGTTCTTTGTGACAGTTCTTCTGCCGATAAAAATAACAGCGTTGGCGCAAGCAATGGCCGGTCAACATCATATTTCCGTTGCTGAAAACGATCCTCTGCTTCCGCATAAAAAGCTAGAGCGGTGGCATTAAACGCCTCTGTCGTTACTAACACCGAGGATGCAGGGAGATAGTCGAACAAGCTTGCAGTTTGTTCTACAAACAGCGGCAAATAATATTCGATACCGTTGGGTGTAATGCCTTTGCTGACATCCAGGTACAACAGGTTTTTTAGTGAAGTTTCGGGAAAATATTCCCTAAACGCCTGACGAAAATGTTTGATGGATTCATCAGTAAACGGAAATTCGCGCGCCGGAAATAACTGAATCTCGTTACAGATACCCAACGACCGTTGGGTTTCAGGATCAAAAGTACGAATCGATTCAATTTCCTCATCAAATAACTCAATGCGGTAAGGGACTTTACTGCCCATCGGAAACAAATCGACTATCGAACCCCTAACGGCAAATTCACCATGTTGATATACTTGAGAAACGCACTGATAGCCCACACTTTCCAGCTTAATTCTATTCAACTCCAGATTAAAATCATCGCCAACCTTAATCGCAAAACTGTTGGCTAAGACATGTTCTCTCGGCGCTAAGCGGTGCATTAGCGTCGTCACCGAAACCACCAATGCGCCACGCTTTACCTGCGGCAGCAAAGCCAAGGTTTTCAGGCGTTCTGAAATAATCTCAGCAAGCGGCGAAAAAACATCGTAAGGCAGCGTTTCCCAATCAGGGAAGTGCAGTATGGGATGTTCGTCTGGCAAAAAAAACGCCAGCTCATGCTCTAAGCGCAAAGCCGTCTGGTTGTCGGGCGTGACCACCACAAACAGACGGTTTTCATTTTTGATGGCAGTAGCCAAAGCCAATGAATCACCACAGCCAATTAAGCCTGTCCAGGTGAATGTGTCATTTTTTGTTTGGGGCGTTTTAGGAAAAAATAGTGTGGTGCCAGCCATTAGTAGCTATAAATAAATTATTGATATGCTTAAAATACTGAGTGAATTTAAACTTAAATTACATATAAGATTTTAAGCCTGCTCAGCGTCGAAAAGATTAAGAGCTTATCCATAAATAATATTCCCCTGACCTTTCCGTTTTGTTTTCCGTAACACGATGGCCGAAGCGGCCAGCATAAGCCAGCCGAGATGGCTCCGATCCATTTTTTCATGGCGCACCAAGAGATTCCTGAACCGGTCAAACCAGGAGTGGCAAACCCCAACCACCCAGCGCCTTGCCTTAAAACCAGGGTCCTTGTCCATTCCTGCAAGCTCTTCGCCGCGCGGCCTGGCGTGCGGGGCATCGCCCCTTTCCTCGGC
>NZ_JBKKBJ010000047.1:0-18495 GCF_046714055.1 Methyloglobulus sp.
CCAATTCTACGCGCCGGTTTTGTGACCGGTTGTTTTCATCAACATTAGGGAATTTAGGCATACGCTCACCCATGCCTTGTTGGGAGAGGCGGCCATAATTGACATTATGCTGGGCTAAAAAAGCGGCAACACTGGCCGCCCGTTGCTCGGACAGTCTCTGGTTATAGCTATCGCTGCCTGTGTCGTCAGTATGGCCTGTCACATTGATCGTCGAATCAGGATACTGGTTCAATACATTGGCTACGGAATTCAGCGCATTTTGCGCGTCCGGCGTTAATCCCGCAGAATTAAAACCAAAAGTGATGCTACTAGGCATGGTCAGGTTCAGGGTGTTTTCTGCCGTTCTCTGGACTTCAATACCGGTTCCTTGCAGTGATTGCTGCATGGCTTGTTGTTGATGATCCATATAAGCGCCCACAGCGGCACCCACTGCGCCACCGGCCAAAGCGCCCCAGCCAGCATTTTTAAGGTCGTTGCCGCCAAATGCAGTGCCGGTTGCCCCACCAAGAACAGCGCCGATACCGGCTCCCTTGGCAGTGTTGCTGATTGTAGATTGGCCGGTGTAGGGATCGGTTACACAAGCAGTCAATAGCGCCGAACTTATGCTTATTGCTAAAAATTGTTTTTTCATCATTGCACGGTCTCTAGGGGGTAATTAAATAAAAATTAGATGGTTAGGATTTTTTCTTGTAGATAAAGAGCATTTTTCCATTTTAGTGTAGCCCAAAACAAGCAACTAATCAGTGGTTACTGGCAGTTAATTTATCCGATAATTATTAACCATAACTGAACAGCCTATTTTTCTCATTATCAAACTTTTCATTGAGATGGTTTCATTCACCTTTCGCATGGATTCCGTGTATTATCCAACGCAGTTTTCCTATCCCTAAGTACGATAAATTATCATGGCTATGAACTTACCACAGGTCATCAAACCCAAATTTTGAATTGATGGCCTGGAGAACCGTTATGCAAACAGAAGCCACGAGTTTTTGGGAATGGTAACAACACTTTTCGGGTGAAAGGCACTGTCTTCAAGCCATTATTAAACTGGGGTGGACTGATGGCTTCTGTTGCGGGCGTTGTGGCCATCAGAAAGGCTGGCCGCTGCAAACCCGGCACGTTTGTGAATGCGCCGGTAGCCACCGTCATGCCTCGGTGACCGCCGGCACCTTGTTCCACAACACCAAACTGCCCTTGGTCAAGTGGTTTTGGTGCATCTACTGGGTGTCGTCTGACTAGGGCGGCATTTCGGCCTTGCGGTTGACCAAGCTCATCGGTGTTTCCTCGTTGACCGCCCATCGGATGTTGCGGAAGTTACGGGTTGCGATGGGTGGGCAGGGCCGCCTTTACCGGCATTATCGGGCTGGATGGCGCCTTTGTCGGCGGCAAGCGTCCGGGCGCGCCGACGGCAAGACGGCCATTCTGGTGGCCTGTGGACACAACCACGGCAAACCGGGCTTTGTCGCCATGAAAGCCGTTGACCGGCTGACGCAGGATAGCGTCAAAGAATTTGCACAACAGGCGATCGCGCCCCGTCAAACGCCGCATACGGACGCATTTGCCGCCCTCAAGGCGCTCACCGAAAGCCACCATCGTGTCGCCAAAGCAACACCCCCTGAATTGGCCGACGGATGGTTGCCTTGGGCCCATGTGGCCATCGGCAACTTTAAGGGCTTTAAGGGCTGCCTGCCCGGCATCTACCACGGCGTGTCAGGCCGCCATGTGCAAGAATACCTGGGCGAGTTTTGCTATCGGCTGAACCGGCGCTTTTGGGGAAACCAAATCCCCAGCCGCTTGCCGAAGCTGTGCGTCATGCACCAACCGGGTTTTCTGCAACCTGTGGGTTGTTCATGGCCATGTAAATTTTTTGATGAAACAGTTGCCCGCTTCTTAACTGGCCCTGCCAACTTGAGTTGCAGTAGGAACCTCGACCATCCTTCCTGTCCCGCAATCGTAGATATAACCGTAGATGGGAATATTGCCTGGAACCAGCGGATGATTCCTGATTCGTGTCACATCCTCAGTTACGCTTGCTTCCTGTTCCTTGATGGTCAACCAATTGATGTATTTGCCTTCATTGCAACCGGGGCCTTCGCAACAATCGTGCCAGCCATTTTCATCAATGGACGCGGTTTTTAAGCTGCTGCCCAATAAATCACCCATGATTTCGTTGGTGAACAATTCCATGCCACAGTTGGTGTGATGGATGACAAACCACTCGTTGGTGCCCAGAAGTTTGTAAGAAATAACCAGTGAACGAATGGCATCATCACTGGCGCGGCCACCGGCATTGCGGATGACGTGGGCATCGCCTTCTGACAATCCGGCGTATTTGGCGGGATCCAAACGGGCATCCATGCAGGTCAAGATAGCAAAGTGCCGTCCAGGCGGAAGGGGTAAAGAGCCTTTGTCGCCAAAGTTATTTACGTAATCCCTGTTTGCTGATAACACTTCATTAAGAATTTTAGTCATACCATGCTCCGTTATTAATTATTATTAGGCAATAAAAAGCCGCTTGACCCTGTCATATCAATGAGAAAAACCAAGCGGCATTAACTATCTCCGGTTTGAAGTGTATACTCATAAGCCAGGGTTTTGAATAGCCGATTAAATTTATAAAATATAAATTTTAAATTTATAGTATGGATAAATTGAATAATATGCAGGTCTTCTGCCGCATTGTTGAACTGGGCACTTTCGCGGCTGTCGCCAGGGAAATGGATTTGTCCGCCATGATGATCAGCAAGTACATCGCGCAATTGGAAGAGTCCCTGGGGGTTGCCCTGCTAAACAGGACAACCCGGAAAATCAGCCTGACTGAGGCCGGGGAAATCTATTATCACCGCAGTAAACAGCTGCTTGATGATTTTTCCGAACTGGACGAATCCACCTCCCAGTTAGGGCGGAATGTCAAGGGAACGCTAAGGATCAGCGCCTCAATCGACTTTGGCGGCCTGTTCATGGTACCCGCTATCGAAGCTTATCAACTGGCATATCCCGAAGTTAAGATCATGATGACCTTGCATAACAGCCACGTAAATTTGAGCGAGGGCAGTATTGACCTGTCAATTTTGGTGACCGATAGCCTTGATTTAGGTGTCGTTGCCAGAAAAATCGCCGAAACCCGGTTATGCACTTATGCCTCACCGGGCTATATAAAGCAATACTGCGAACCCAAAACGATTGAGGAATTAAAGTTTCACCATTGCCTTTACAATACGGATACGCCGCACAAAGACTACTGGATTTTTAAGGTTGGAAACGAAGAGGTCAAAGTCAAGACAACCTGGCGTTTCGCTTCAAATAATGGCAGGGCGTTATGTCAAGCGGCTGCCTTGGGGATGGGCATAACGCAAACGCCTGAGCTTTCTGTGGCAACTTATCTTGCCCAAGGCAAGCTGGTGGAAATTTTGCAAGCCTATCGTATCCCGTCCTTAGCCATTTATGCGACCTACTTGCAAAGACGGTTTCTACCTGCCAAATTGACAACTTTTGTGGATTTTTTAATCCGTTATTTTGCTGAAACTGATATGCATAATTCATAATGGGGCATGTTGCCTATTGCACGACCAACCACTCCACCGAAACGACCTCTGTTTCGGTGGAGTGTATAGAGTTTGATCACTTCTCGTCGCAAGGACAAGCCAGATAACGATAAACTGCCGCACCCAGCAAAGCGCCAACGATAGGCGCTACCCAAAACAACCAGATTTGCGCCATCGCCCAGTCACCCACGTAAAGCGCGACACCCAGGCTTCTTGCTGGATTCACTGAGGTGTTGGTGACGGGTATGCTGATCAAGTGGATCAAAGTAAGCCCCAGCCCAATTGCAATCGGCGCGAAGCCTTGGGGAGCGCGGGCATCGGTAGCCCCCAAAATGATCAACAGGAACATCATGGTCATGACAATTTCTGTTATCAAAGCTGCGGTCAAGGAATACCCGCCTGGTGAATGTTCACCGTATCCGTTGGAAGCGAACCCCGCTGAAAGATCGAACCCTGCCTTGCCACTGGCGATAAGGTACAAAATCCCTCCCGCAACGATTCCACCCATGACTTGTGCAATGATGTAAAACAATAGTTTATTTGCAGGGAAACGTCCCCCTGCCCATAGCCCGATCGATACTGCCGGATTCAGATGGCAACCGGAAATATGGCCGATAGCGTATGCCATCGTCAAAACAGTCAACCCGAAAGCAAACGACACTCCCAGCAAGCCAATACCCACATCAGGAAACGCAGCCGCCAGCACCGCACTACCGCACCCGCCCAGAACCAACCAAAACGTCCCGAAAAACTCTGCTACATACTGTTTCATAACTATTCCTCTGTTTTCGTTAAATTGTTACCGACGTCGAAAATTATCGGTGTCGTTAGAATGATACCATCCGCTAGAACACGGTTCAAATAACAGTTTTATTACATCAAAGCTAGGCTGTACTTGTAGCCCTTATCACACTCCTTCAGGCATAAAAAAGGCAACGAAACGTTGCCTTTAAACGAATCATTATAAAAAATCAGTTTACAATTTTTCCTTGATACGTGCCGCCTTACCAGTAAGGTCACGCAAGAAATACAACTTAGCGCGGCGGACATCGCCACGGCGCTTAACAATAATCTCACTGATTATTGGGCTGTGGGTTTGAAATACGCGTTCTACGCCAGTGCCGTGGGAAATTTTTCTCACGGTGAAAGCAGAGTTCAATCCGCGATTGCGTTTTGCAATGACTATGCCTTCAAACGCCTGAATCCGCTCACGCTCGCCTTCCTTAACCTTGACCTGCACAACTACGGTATCGCCGGGAGCGAAATCAGGAATCTGTTTTAGCTGCTCTTTTTCTAATGCATCAATTATGTTACTCATTACCACACCTGTGTTTAATCCAATTCAACTTGATTTATAAATTCTTTCAGCAGTTTTTCCTGCCCTACCGTTAATTCTTTCTTTTTTAGCAAATCCGGCCTTCTCTGCCAAGTCCTGCCTAGGGCTTGCTTCATGCGCCAACGGTCTATATCTGCATGATTGCCCGTCAATAACACGTCTGGCACCGCAACGCCATTGACCAACTCTGGCCTGGTAAAATGTTGGCAATCGAGCAAACCGTTAACATGCGAGTCTTGCTGGGCGGAATCTTCATCTCCCAAGACACCGGGCAGTAGCCGCGTCATTGCATCAATGACCACCAACGCTGCCAACTCGCCGCCGCTGATGACATAATCGCCAATTGACCACTCATCATCGCAATCCAACTCGACAAAGCGCTCATCCACACCTTCGTATCGGCCTGCGACCAATATGAGTTGTGGTACCTCACACGCTTCGACCAATAATGCTTGGGTAATCGGCTTGCCTTGTGGACTTAAATACACAACTTTGGCTGAACCAGAACCTGCCTGTTTGGCGGCAGTAAGCGCATCATGCAAAGGCTGGTATTTTATCACCATCCCAGGCCCACCACCGTATGGACGGCCATCAACTGTCCGGTGCTTATCGGTCGTATAATCCCTTGGATTCCAGGCCGACAATCTAACAATTCCGCGTTCTTGCGCCCTGCCCGATATCCCATAACCTGCGGCAGAAACAATCATTTCGGGAAACAGGGTAAGCACATCGAAACGCATGGCTGTCACTAAAAATCAGGATCCCAATCGACAATCATTTTGCCTGCGACAAGATCAATGGATTTCACCGTTTGCCCTTGAAGGAATGGCAATGCCCGCTCCCGGTCTCCCTTGACAACAAGAATGTCGTTAGCGCCTGTTTGCAACAGGCTGTCAACTTTACCGAGTCGAATACCCTCCAGATTTTCAACATCCAGGCCGATTAAATCCGCCCAGTAATATTCCCCTTTTGCCGGGGGCGGTAACTGTCCGTGGCTGATATACACTTCCCAACCCATCAGCTCCTGGGCTTGATCCCTGTCAGCAACCCCATCAACTTGGGCAACTACACCTTTTCCCTGGATCTGGCCACCAATTACTTTAATCGATTTAGTCTGTCCACCCTTCTTTAGCAGCCAGTGCTTATAGCTGAGGATACTATCCCTGGGTTCTGTGTAGGAAAATACTTTCAACCAGCCTTTAAGGCCAAAAATGCCAGAAATTTTCCCAACATTAATAAGATTTTGATTGGACAAACGGCTTATGCAGCCGCTTTCCTGGCATCCTTTATCAATCTTGCAACCCGCTCGGAAGGCTGCGCCCCTTTGGATGTCCAATAAACGACTCGTTCGCTATCCAAGGACAATTTCGTTTCATTGCCACGGGCAACCGGATTGAAAAAACCAATCCGCTCTATATAACGGCCATCACGTCCGTTTCTGCTGTCTGTTACGACAACATGGTAGAAAGGGCGATTTTTCGCACCACCTCTGGAAAGACGAATAGTTACCATCTTTTAAGTCCTCAAAAACATTTAGCCAAAATTAATCAACCCATTTTACGCGAAATGGCGAATATGTGAAGAACAAATTAATATTGCTGCAAACACAACCCCTTTTACCTTCACGAATATTACCTTCTCATCCCACGGACATTGTTTTTAATGCCGCGTATCATATTAGCCATATTCCCTGTTTTTAGTTTCTTCATCATTTTCTGCATCATCAGGAATTGCTTGAGCATACGGTTGACATCCTGCAATTCCTGACCACAGCCGTTCGCGATACGCTGCTTTCGGCTACCCTTTATCAAATCGGGATAGCGCCTTTCCTGTTTGGTCATGGAACGAATGACAGCAATTTGCCGCGCCAGCATTTTGTCGTTGACCTGATCTTTCATTGCTTTGGGTACGTTATTGATGCCGGGCAATTTATCTAGCATGGAACCCACCCCGCCCATACTTTGCATTTGCTGCAATTGCTCAAGAAAATCGTCAAAATCAAAAGCTTTGCCTTTCTGGATTTTACGGGCAAATTTCTCGGCTTTTTCCTTATCGACTTTCTGCTCCATCTCTTCGATCAGGCTGAGCATATCGCCCATGCCTAAAATACGGGAAGCCAGCCGGTCAGGATGGAAGGGCTCCAAGGCATCCGCTTTCTCGCCGACGCCAATGAACTTGATGGGTTTGCCGGTGATATGGCGTATCGACAGGGCTGCACCGCCCCGCGCATCGCCGTCCGCTTTGGTAAGGATAACGCCAGTCAGGGGCAAGGCATCGTTGAACGCTTTTGCTGTGACCGCCGCATCCTGCCCGGTCATGCTATCGACGACAAAAAGGGTTTCTATCGGCTTGATTGCCGTATGTAATGCCTTGATTTCATCCATCATGCCGTCATCGACATGTAAACGGCCTGCCGTATCGACGATGATGACATCCAGGAATTTTCTCTTGGCTGCTTCTATCGCTAGCAGGGCAATTTCGACCGGTTTCTGGGAAACGTCGCTATCAAAAAATTCCAAGGAAAGGCTGTTCGCCAGGGTTTCTAATTGTTTGATCGCCGCAGGACGGTAAACGTCAACACTCACCACACCCACTTTTTTCTTTTGGATTTCTTTGAGCCAACGACCCAATTTAGCAACGGTGGTGGTTTTACCCGCACCCTGCAAACCGGCCATTAAAATGACGGCAGGCGGAACCGCATTGAGATTAAGTTTCTCATTGGCATCGCCCATCACTTTAACCAGTTCGGCTTGAACCAGTTTTATCATCGCCTGGCCTGGAGACAGGCTGGCTTGAACCTCTTGACCTAAAGCGCCCGTCTTGACCCGTTCGATAAAATCCGTGACGACAGGAAGGGCAACGTCGGCCTCAAGCAAGGCAATCCGCACTTCGCGCAAGGTTTCCTTGATGTTGTCTTCAGTCAGTCGCCCTTGTCCTTTGAGCTTTTTAAGGGTACTACTTAATCGGTCGGTTAGATTATCAAACATGTCCTGATCTTTACTATTTGGGGAAATCATTCCTGACGCAAATGCGTTAGGACTATAAATGCGGTATATTAACATAGCCGTCGTCACTATTACATCCGGCGGCCAACTCGGACAAGTGACGATTTTCTAATGAAATCAACCATGATTAACAAGCGCTACTGACTGTCTGGGGTTGGCAATATAAACCCCATTAGGGCTAGCCATTACGTCACACCATTACTTCAAACATACACAGCAACTTTTTATACCAGAACCAAGCACATTGATGAACGTCAACCTACTTGCCGCTATCGCAATCTGCGCTTACTTAAGTAGCGCTGCCATGATAATAAGGCCGCTACCCCTAGATAAATCAAATCGGGATAAATCAAATCGGGACAAATCAAAACGAGTAGCACTCGCTTGTGCGTGGGGAGCGATCACTCTGCATATTTTGTACACAGCCCTCATCATCCACCAAAACGCGGGATTCAATTTTAGTTTTTTTAGTATGGCCTCCCTGGTTTCAATGATCGTTGCCCTGCTTTTGTTGCTGGCAACACTGGGTAAACCCGTCGAAAATCTGGGTATCCTCCTTTTCCCTGTCACTGCGTTGATGCTGGCCCTGGAAGTGTGTTTCCCAGAAAAACAACGTTCCCTTGACACCCATAGCTGGCAAATGAACACCCACATCCTGTCTGCAATTATTGGATACAGCCTGCTGAATATTGCCGCTTTGCAAGCTATTCTGCTGGTCATTCAAAACCAGCAACTTAAAAGCCATCCCCCAAAACGCACTATACAATCCATGCCGCCGCTGCAAAGCATGGAGTCACTGCTATTTCATATGATAGGTGCGGGGCTGTTTTTCCTGAGCATTGCCCTTGCCAGTGGTTTTATTTTTCTGGAAGACATATTCGCCCAGCACCTTGCCCATAAAACCTTTTTTTCCATTATGGCGTGGCTAATATTTTCCGGTTTACTGATTGGGCGCAGCCGTTATGGCTGGCGGGGATGGACGGCTATAAAATGGACTTTACTGGGATTTATGTTTTTGCTTTTGGCTTATTTCGGCAGCAAGCTGGTTATGGAGATTATTCTGCACCGATAGCAGAGAAACCAGCAACCAGAAAGTACTGCACACAAACTTCCTTGTCACACTTGGACAACAATCGAGTCCAGAAACCCAATCCTGGAATTAGCTGATATCAGCCAGAGAATTTAACATACCTGCTTGAATAATAAACGCCTCTATTGCTTCAAGACCTACCCCGGTTTTAAGATTAGCAAATACAAACGGCCTCTCGCCGCGCATTTTTTTGGCATCCCGATCCATAACTTCCAGCGATGCGCCGACATAAGGCGCCAAATCGATTTTGTTGATGACTAACAAGTCAGACCGAGTAATGCCTGGGCCACCTTTACGGGGTATCTTGTCACCTGCGGAGACATCTATCACGTAAATGGTCAGGTCGGCGAGTTCCGGGCTAAAGGTGGCGCTGAGATTGTCACCGCCGCTCTCGACCATGATAAAGTCGAGGTTATCAAAACGCTGGCTTAACTCATCGACTGCCGCGAGATTCATCGACGCATCTTCACGGATGGCGGTGTGCGGACAGCCGCCGGTTTCCACACCCAAAATCCGTTCTTCCGGCAGGGCTTGACTGCGGATCAGGAACTGTTGGTCTTCGCGGGTGTAAATGTCATTGGTCACCACGCCGATTTCAAATTGATAACGCATTTGCTTGCATAAGGCATCCACTAATGCCGTTTTGCCTGAACCCACTGGGCCACCTATACCTACCCGTAATATTTGTTTGTTATTCATTTTATCCTCACGAACGAAACAATCTGGAATACTGCATTTCATGCCGACTGCTGGCTAAGGCTAGGCTAAACGCGCTACCGCCGATTTCGGTATCGGCAAGTTGTAAAGCCCTATCAACTAAATTCGGTATTTTTGCGGCTAAATCTGCCAATAACCGCTGGCCTGCCACTTGTCCTAAGGGCACTAATTTGACTGCACATAAGACTTGATTTTCCAACCAACTCCATAAATAACCTAGCATTGCCTCGTACTTGAGAATTCCCCAATTAACGGCGGCAAAACTAAATACCGTAGCAAGTGTGGTTTCCGACTTACGTATCCAAGGCTGCATTTCTGTCAAGTCCATAGCATCCAGCAAACGCGCCAACGCCTGCCCGGTTTGTCGGTCTTCTGCCCTTAGTTCTGCGGTTTCCCGGTGGGCAATCAGGGTTCTGCTCCAATAGTCAACCCTTTCCATATTACCACTTTCCCAGGCATCGTATAGCCGCGCCAGTATGGGTAAGTCGATGCGGGTCAGGCAGCTATCCATCAATCCGCTAAGCCATTCCCCAGTTTCGGTAGCATTGCTTATCCAACCATCATCGACCGCGCACTCTAAGCCTTGGGAATAACTGTACATCCCGATTGGCAAACCCGGACTGACCAGTTGCATCAATCGCATCAATGCCAAGTCAGTGACCATGGTTATGATAAGCGCCTAACTCCGGTTCAAAGGGCAGTGATTCATGGGTAACCGTTAATCCTAGCCCTGCCAACATTTGGTCTAAGACATGATCGGTCAAAAAACGTAGCTCGCCGGGTAGAATCTGTAAGGCAATATGTCGATTACCCAGATGATAACAAGCGCGGGCTAATTGCAATGTGTTATCGGTGCGTATTACGGACAACGGCTCTGCCGCCGCATTAACCCGAACACGATAATCATCATGACCCTTCAATACCAAACCGTGACTCAGTATTTGACCACGAGGTAAAAATATTCCAATCTTAGTCCCCCCATCGGTCTGGCTTAATAGGCGGCTTTTCTGACGGGTTTCATACGGCAATGTCACCACATCATCAGGCGTTGTCGAGCCTGGAGCCAATTCAGTCAATTTCAGCATAGTCAAAATAAAAAGTAGCGTTGGGTAAACGGTAATATTGTCGCGGGTTCGCAGGTTAAAAGCAGCCCATCAGCACGAACTTCATAGCTTTGTGGATCAACTTCAATATTCGGTTGGTAGTTATTATGGATTAAATCCTTTTTGCCGATGGTACGGGTTCCTTTCACCACGCCCACCTGCTTCTTAAGTCCCAAAGACATTGAAATATCGGATTCGACAGCGACTTTAGGCAAAAAGAACATCGAGGTAGCCGAAGCGGTCGTACCGAATGAACCAAACATCGGCCTGTAATGTACTGGTTGCGGCGTTGGAATCGAGGCATTGGGATCACCCATAGGCGCAGCGGCAATAAACCCGCCTTTAAGGATCAGGCTAGGCTTCACCGCAAAAAAAGCCGGTTGCCATAACACCAAGTCGGCCAGTTTGCCGACTTCTATAGAACCCACTTCATGCGCTATACCGTGGCTGATCGCCGGATTAATGGTGTATTTGGCGATATAACGTTTGATACGGAAATTGTCGTTGCGTGCCGAATCTTCCGGCAAACTGCCGCGCTGTTCCTTCATTTTATGTGCGGTCTGCCAAGCGCGGATAATGACCTCACCAACCCGACCCATTGCTTGGGAATCAGAAGAAATCATCGAAAACGCCCCCAGATCATGCAGGATGTCTTCGGCGGCAATAGTCTCGCGGCGAATGCGTGACTCGGCAAACGCGACATCTTCGGCAATGCCAGGATCAAGGTGATGGCAAACCATCAGCATATCCAAGTGTTCATCCACTGTGTTGACGGTATAAGGCCGCGTCGGATTAGTTGATGACGGCAATACATTTGCCTCGCCACAAGCTTTGATAATGTCGGGCGCATGACCGCCGCCGGCACCTTCGGTGTGATAAGTGTGGATGGTGCGGCCTTTGAAGGCGGCGAAGGTGTCTTCGACAAAACCGGATTCGTTCAGGGTATCGGTATGGATGGCGACCTGCACATCGAACTGCTCAGCGACTCCCAGACAACAATCAATCGCCGCCGGAGTCGTCCCCCAGTCTTCATGCAATTTTAAACCCATCGCCCCGGCACGGACTTGTTCTTCCAGGGCAGTGGGCAGACTGGCATTGCCTTTGCCTAACAAACCGAAATTCATAGGAAAACCATCAAGCGCCCGTAACATCTGCTGAATATTCCATGGGCCCGGTGTACAGGTGGTCGCATTCGTGCCGGTCGCAGGGCCGGTGCCTCCACCGATCATGGTGGTCACGCCCGACATCAACGCTTCATCGATTTGCTGCGGACAAATAAAATGAATATGCGCGTCTATGCCGCCAGCCGTGAGAATCTGCCCTTCCCCGGCAATAATCTCAGTCCCGGGGCCGATGATAATATCGACACCTTGTTGCGTATCGGGATTGCCCGCCTTGCCGATGCCTGCAATGCGACCGTTTTTGATACCGACATCCGCTTTGATAATCCCCCAGTAATCGATGATGAGTGCGTTGGTGATAACCAGATCCATAGCCTGAGAGGAGCCAACCTGACTTTGCCCCATGCCGTCGCGGATTGTCTTGCCGCCACCAAACTTGACTTCATCACCATAAACCGTACGGTCTTCTTCGACTTCTAGAAATAAGCCACTATCGCCCAAGCGCACCCGGTCACCAGTCGTTGGCCCGAACATATCGGCATAAGCCTGTCTGCTAATACGGCTCATAAGGTTTCCTCCAAGCCACCCATCACCGCCTGACGAAAACCGTAAATTCGGCGTAATCCGGCAAAGGCCACCAATTGCACTTCGCGTTGCTGGCCGGGTTCAAAACGCACTGCTGTTCCAGCCGGAATATCCAACCGGAAGCCACGTGTTACGGCACGGTCAAAATGCAAAGCAGGATTGGTTTCAAAAAAATGATAATGTGAGCCGACTTGAATAGGCCGGTCTCCGCTATTGGCAACCACCACGCTAATCACCACGCGACCTGTATTCAGGTCCAGATCGCCGTCAGCGGTAATAATTTCTCCTGGAATCATGCCATAGTCCTATTCGATAGGATTGTGGACAGTCACTAGTTTGGTGCCATCAGGGAAAGTGGCTTCAACCTGCACATCAGGGAGCATTTCCGCCACACCTTCCATGACATCATCACGGTAAAGCAGGGTGTGGCCGAATTCCATCAATTCAGCGACCGTGCGGCCATCGCGTGCGCCTTCCATGATAGCGGCACTAATAAAAGCCACGGCTTCAGGATAATTAAGCTTAAGTCCTCTGGCCTTGCGCCGTTCGGCTAGGAGACCAGCGGTGAATAGCAGCAGCTTGTCTTTTTCGCGGGGTGTCAATTGCATCGTTTTATTCCAATCCCTATTCTAATCAGGTTGCCCAAATACGAGGCGCACAAGCGTTAAGTTCAACAGTGTCCGGTCGTACAATGCCCCACACCTGTTCAAAAAATCCGCGTAATCGGTCACTTCTGCTGTCCAAGCCTCTGCAAACCAACAGTTCATCAATGCGTGTCACGCCACGGCCTTTAGTATCGCCGATTAAATTTTGAACAGCTAGCAAACTTTCAGCACTAGCGGGGGTAGCAAACAGCGTTCCGCAGGCTGAAAAGCCTTGTAATCCCCAACGAGCAGCAAAAGCCCGTGCATCCAGACGCAACCGTTCCAAAAATAAAGGCCGATCTTGACAATAAATCTGCCAACCCAGATCCGCTAAACCATAATCAAAATTCTCAGCACATGCAGGCCGACCCAATGACAAAATTTCCCAGCCAATAAAACGGGCATCTGCCGCGAGTTCAACTTTAACTGCTGATTTTAACTGTGCGCCTTCGTAAATAATGGTTTCTTGCGGCAGCCATTCCACGGTTGCACTTTCTGAGATGTTTATTTCTACCATCTGCGTGGCCTGTGCGCCGGAGCTGCGATAAAACTTTCCTGCGGCTGGCGTGGTAATCAGGGCATGGCTGTGTGCTGCTGCTTTGGCGCAAATCGTCAGATGATCTCCGCCCACTGTACCACCCGGTGGATGCAGGATATACACATGGCATACCCCGCCTTCAGGATAAAACGGTCGCTGTACAGTTAACGGGCCGAAATGGCGGCGGTGCGCCAATACCGTTTTGCCGTATTTGAAGGCAAACCCAAGTTCCAGCTTTGCTTCCCAGCCTTGGGTTTGCGGGACATTAATGTCAGCAATTCCAGCGTTTATTGAGTCTCCCAGCAGGGTATCTGGTTTCAATGGGGTGTTACCGTTGTTTGTGCAAAATGGTACGCACAGCGTATTCTGCGCGACTTGATTTGCCCGCTCCGCTGCAACGCAATGTTAGGCAGAATAAGTATGTTTTTATATATACCTATCACGATATTCATTAATTTCCTGCTGTATTTTTTGCTCTAAAGCTATGGCATTTTCTTCAACTACCCTAGAGAAATAGGTAAAATTATTTTTGAAACTCTCAAATTCTTTGAGCCCATCAATATCCTCACTTTTTTTTGCAATCTTTTTGGCTTGTTCACGAAATTTAGGTAATGGATTGGACTTATGCTTTGGCTTCCAGCTTTTGCGAATGAGATTGGTAGTTTCACGGTATTCTGTAAGATTTTGTGCCTTACTCAAGCGTTCTTTAACCGACTCTTCTGAGTAGATATAGTCGTAAAACTGGAGTTCTTCGACTATCTCATCTTCTGTACGTTTTTTAGGATCAGCAGATGTATTATTAACCAGGAATTCTAAATTTTCAGCCGCGTCATTCGTCTGTTCTAGAGCAGATTCGGACAATGCCATAGATAAGGCTCTATGACGTGAGGGTTTTAATTGCCGTAGAGAGTTTGCAATTTCGCTCATTCCAATTTCATGAATAATTCCCCTACCATCTTTCTTTGCCGCATGTTTTTCAACAGTAGGTGTAACAGGGATTCCTGAACACCAATAATCTGGAGCGGATTCAAATACATCAATGGCAAAGTCGTAGTAAAACAAAGCAATATCCCAAATGATGCCGTTGTATTTTAAACCTGCGTGGTAAAGTTCATTTCTATAACCATGGCAGATTTTAATTACATTAAATTGATTAGATGTGATTTTTCCAATTACCTTACACAGCTTTATCTTTGGTTCAAAATACTGGCTTCGAGCATAACTTCGTTGCTTAGATGTAAAGCGTGATCCACCTATTTTTACCAGCATGGCATCAAAGGATAATTCGCTTAAGCAAATCCTATGTATGATAAGTTCTATAACATTGTCAGTAAGTATCAGCGCAAACCGAGCGTATGACGGGTCACGCCTATCAAGTTGCTGAGCGGCAAGGTCGAGCTGCTCGATACATGTATAAACTGATTGGGACATTTGAGTTATGTGTTAAAAGCATAAAATTATTTATACGATATAAGTGGCGTATGAAAAAGTCGTTTTGTTGTTTGAGAGTTTTTATTGGGCTTTACGCTAAACCTACCCTTTCAACTTAAACCCCAGCCAGCGAGGTCGTACCCACTACGGCGTAAAGCAGGCCAAATCCGGTGCTGATGATTTTTAGTCTAACCGTTCCCGATAACCCCGCAGCAATACCCAACACATGCAGTAATGCGGTCGTTAACAGAAAACCCGACGCATACGCAGTTGCATCGGCTCCCGTTTGCATCTCTGCGGCATGAACATAACCGTGACTTAGTGCAAATCCGGCTACCAAAGCTACCGCCAGGCCAGAGGAAATGCGATAGTTTCCCCACAAAAGCAATCCTGAAGCCAGTACCGAAAATGCCACGCAGGCTTCCGCCGCATTTAATGTAAAACCGGCAAAATGTAATCCAGCGCCTGCCGCCATCATCAACAAAAAACTCATCGGTAACAACCACAACGCCCTGCCGCCCCGCATCGCCGCCCACAATCCGATAGCCAGCATGACCAACAAATGATCAACACCCATTAAAGGATGCAAAAAACCATCGACGAAGCCATGTACCGCTTCAGAACCGGTATGCGCCTGCGCTGGTAAAGACAACATCAACAATAAACCAGTAAAAATTACCAACCTGTTAGCTTTCATAGAGAATCCTCATTGTTTTATTATTTATGGACGAGAAGGTTACCACAATGTAGAACTCTGTTCAAAATCACCAATATTATTGATTGACTTTGAACAGAGTATCTACAGCGCAAAATATACACATCAGGCGGACAGAACTTATCTGGACAGCTACTAATCAAACAGTCAAATAACGCTTAACCATGTCTTCGCCCAATTGCGCCATGTTTCCGGCTGCGACACCGCGCCCCCTATCCATTATATAAAAGCGGTCAGCCACTTTCCGTGCAAAAGGCAGTTTTTGCTCGACTAACAAGATGGTGACCCCCAACTCGTTTTTGATTTTGATAATACCTTCGCGGATTTCATCTTTCACCTCGTCGCTTACTATAAGCAACGGGGTCGGTATGCCTTTGGAACGATTTAGACGAATAATCACATCGCCGATTTCACTGACGATATTGGGCTGTATGCCTTCGGTCGGTTCATCCAGGATCAGTAATTTGGGATTAATGACTAATGCCCTCCCAATAGCGAGCTGTTGCTGTTGGCCGCCGGACAAGTCACCGCCGCGCCGTTTGAGCATTTGTTTCAGCACCGGGAAAATCTCAAAAATATGTTCCGGTATTTTCTTGATACCTTGCTTGTGTGCCGCACGTAGGCCGATTTTCAGGTTTTCCTCTACGGTGAGTAAGGGAAAAATTTCCCGTCCCTGCGGCACGTAACCAATACCCAGTTCGGCTCGCTGTTCCGGCTTGGCGTGGCTAATAGGAGTGTCGCTATACGCTATCTCACCATCCCTTACTGCAATAAGCCCCATGATGCACTTCAGCAAAGTGGTTTTACCGACTCCATTACGCCCCATCAGGCACACGCAGGAACCGGCAGGCACCTCAAAATTCAAATCCCATAAGGTATGGCTACCGCCATAATATTGATTTAACGCCGTAATATTGAGCATCAGTCCCCCAAATAAACCTGTATGACGCGCGGATCGTTCTGCACTTCATCCATACTGCCTTCGGTCAGTACCGAACCTTCATGCAGCACGGTCACTCGGTGCTGTGCGATAGAGCGTACGAACTCCATATCATGCTCGACCACAATGATTGACCGTTCGCCTTGTAAGGACAACAATAACTGCGCGGTACGCTCGACTTCCTGATGGGTCATGCCGGCGACAGGTTCATCCACCAGCATCACTTTAGGCTCTTGCATCAGCAGCATACCGATTTCTAGCCATTGTTTCTGCCCATGCGACAAAATACCTGCCAACTGTGACCGATGTTCGGTAAGCCCTATCGTCTCCAGCACTTGCTCAATGCGCTCACGGTTTACACCGTTTAACTTAGCGAATAAGGTAGGCCAAACGCCTTTATGGGTAGCCAAAGCCAGTTCCAGATTTTCAAACACGCTCAGCATGTCAAAGACACTGGGCTTTTGAAATTTTCGGCAAATGCCTGCTTGGGCAATGGCGGGTTCATCCATTTTCAACAAATCAATGGTTTGTCCAAAAAATACCGAACCTCTGTCTGGACGGGTTTTGCCCGTGATTACATCCATGAGAGTGGTTTTACCCGCGCCATTTGGGCCAATCAAACAGCGTAATTCCCCTGCATCAATGTACAAAGACAGATTATTTAATGCCTTGAAACCATCAAAACTGACGCTAACACCTTCCAGATACAGTATCGGCCCATGACTGGTATCCACTTCTCCTGCTTTAAGGGCTAACTCGCTCATGATTTTTGCCCATGCAGTCGACGTTGCCAGAACCCGAACAAACCATCGGGCAAAAACACGGTAGCGAGAATAAAAGTAGCGCCCAGAAAAAATAACCAGATTTCCGGCGCCCATCCGGTCAGCAGCGTCTTGGCATAATTAACCAGCACCGCCCCGACTATGGCACCATACAAGATGCCACGACCGCCGATAGCCACCCAAATGACGATTTCCAATGAATTCAACGGTGAAAATTCACTGGGATTGATAATCCCCACTTGCGGCACATACAACGCACCCGCAATACCGGCCAGCATGGCGGCAAACACAAAAATCCATAATTTGAACAGCTCTACACGGTAACCCAGAAAACGCACACGCATTTCCTGGTCTCTAATAGCCGTCACCACCCGACCCAATTTGCTGTTCATCACCCAACGGCTCACCAAAAAAGCCGCAACCAGCACCATGCCAGAAGCCATCAACAGAAAAGCGCGTACCGCTTCAGACTGGATATTAAAGCCGAGGATTTCCTTGAAATCGGTTAAGCCGTTATTACCGCCAAAACCCATTTCATTGCGGAAAAAAGCCAACAACAAGGCATAAGTCAGGGCCTGCGTGATTATCGACAGATAAACACCCGTCACGCGTGAGCGAAATGCCAGCCAACCGAAAACAAAAGCCAGCAGACCCGGAACTAACAACACCATAAGCGCGGCAAACCAAAACTGGTCAAAACCATACCAGTACCAGGGCAGTTCTTTCCAATTCAGGAACACCATAAAATCAGGTAACAATGGATTGCCATAGACACCGCGATTACCGATCTGGCGCATCAAGTACATGCCCATCGCATAACCGCCCAAGGCAAAAAAAGCGCCGTGCCCTAAAGCCAGGATGCCGCAATAACCCCAGACCAAATCCAGCGATAGGCCTAACAGCGCGAAAGTCAGGTATTTGCCTATCAACGAAACACTAT
>NZ_JBKKBJ010000048.1:0-4396 GCF_046714055.1 Methyloglobulus sp.
AAGATACTTCAGCTATGCCCTACTGAAAGGCGTAAGCTGAAGGCCAATCAATTAGTTGGGAGGGTCGTGTCATGTCGATGAATCGCATACAATTCCAACCGGGCTTGTCGATGCCTGAGTTTCTCAAGCAGTTCGGTACCGAAGCACAAGGTGAGGCAGGATTAAAGCAAGCACGTTGGCCTCAAGGTTTTGCCTGTCCCCGCTGTGCCCACAAGGGTCACAGTATATTTAAAGTTGGGGCACACCAAGCGTTCCAATGTCAAGCGTGCCGGCACCAAACGTCGCCCATCGCCGGGACGCTCTTCCAAAGCACCAAGCCGCCGCTGACGGCTTGGTTTCTGGCGGTTGACTTCATCAGCCAAGCCAAGACCGGCTTGTCGGCGCCGGCGCTAAAGCGGTTGCTGGGTGTCAGTTGTCCCACGGCATGGTTGGTCCAGCACAAGCTGGTGCAGTCGATGGTGGAGCGCGAAGCCCGCTATACGCTGTCCGGTCATGTCCAGGTCGATGATGCCTACTTGGGCGGCGAACTCAGCGGCGGCAAAGCGGGGCGGGGTCCGGAAAACAAGACACCTTTTGTTGCTGCGCTGTCGTTCGATGAGGGCGGGCATCCGTTGCGGATCAAGCTAAGCGCCGTACCGGCTTTTACCAATAAGGCCATTTCCGACTGGGCTAAGACCCACTTGGCTCCAGGTTGTGCCGTGCTTTCCGACGGCTTGGCTTGTTTTGCTGCGGTGACTGGGGCAAGTTGCCAACACCAAGCGGTCATCGTGGGTGGCCGTAAACCCAAAGGCCTGCCGGAACTCGTTTGGCTCAACACGGCACTTGGCAACCTCAAGACCAGCCTGGGCGGCGCTTATCATGCCTTCGGTTTCGCAAAGTACGCGTCGCGCTATCTGGCGGCATTCGCCTATCGGTTTAACCGCCGATTTCGGTTGGATACGCTACCGATGCGCTTGCTTGTGGCCGCCATTGCCATCGGGCCACGATCTGGTGCTTGGCTTCGCTCGGCTGAAGCAGCTTGCTAATCATTTGAGGTTTTATCATGACACATTTTTATCTCGGTATCGATGTCGCCAAAGCTAAGCTGGACTGTGCGCTGCGCCTTCCCAACGGTAAGTTCCGCGCCAAGGCGGCACCCAATTCGCCGGAAGGCTTTGCCCTTCTGGCCGCTTGGTTAGACACGCACGACGCCACCGAAACCCACGTTTGCATGGAGGCGACGGGCATTTATTGGGAGGCCATCGCCCAATTCCTGGCCAGTGACGGCTTGACGGTCAGCGTGGTCAACCCTGCCCAAATCAAGGCTTATAGCACCTCCTGCCTGGCCCGCACCAAGACTGATGCCGTCGATGCAAGGCTCATTGCCAACTTCTGCGCCGAGCGCAATCCCCCCCTTGGCAAGCCCCCAGCGAAGCCGAACTGACCCTGCGGGCGCTGGTGCTGCGCCTGGACGTGTCCCGCGATGCCGTGAGGGACAACATCCAAAACCACCTGGACTGGCTGGACGCCGAAATAAAGCGCCTGGTCCAGGCCATCAACGCCCACATCGGCAACCACCCCGACCTGAAACAACAACGCGAATTGCCCGGCACCATCCCAGGGCTGGGCGAACGCACCATCCCGGTTATCCTGGCGTTCTATGCCGACACCAGCCGTTTCGCCAACAGTCGGCAAGCCGCCGCGTTCGCGGGACTTGACCCAAGGCATCACGAATCGGGCAGCAGCGTAAAGGGCAAGCCCAGGTTGTTCAAGGTCGGCCATGCCTTCTTGCGCAAAGCCCTTTACATGCCCGCAATGGTCACGCTCCACAAGACCGCCTGGGGAAATGCTTTAAGGGACGTTTGGCCGCATCCGGCAAACCACCCAAACTGATCATCGGCGCAATGATGCGTAAGCTTATCCACGTGGCCTTTGGTGTCCTTAAATCACAACAACCTTTCAACCCTAACTTTCATTGTGCTTGACTCGATTAACAGTATCTACATTTATACGACTTACGGCCTTGTCATTTTCTCTTAAAATAACTCTTTTCTTCATTAGAAAAATATATAAAATTTTCTAACACTTTGAATTCATTATAAGTAATATGTTCTGTTGGGTTTTCCATTGAAAACCAATCAATGCTATTGTTTATAGCTTTTTTGTTGCGCTGACCAAAATATTGATTGTGCCAAACTAAATGACTATAAGCATCCGACTTGTCTTTTATGATTTTTTCCAATAAATCGTCTTCACGTCCATCACGTAATTTGTATTTGTGCGGTTGCGTCTCATACTGTCCAAAATAGGCCTTGTCACGATAAGGAAAAATACCTTCTGAATACTCGATATTTATGTCAAAGCAATATCTTCGAATGTGCCAGATGGTGTGATCAAGATTATCGAGATCAGCCCCACCTATACTGGATGAATATACAAAATATCTATTTGTTCCGTACTCATTTAAATAGCTGATGAATGATTCCGAACGATTAGTAAATGTAAATTCAAATCCTTTTATTCCTTTAACTCGATCTAATGCGCTAACAATGTCGTGACCCAACCTATCATTACTTTTCTTTATCTCGTTTTTATGGATGGCATCTACACCATTAAATAGCAATATAGATTTTAAATATTTTTCTATCGCATGAAGACTAGACCATAGAAATGGTTCTTTTAGTCTTGCCTTAAAGCTCATTCGTGCTGCGATATAGTCTTGATCTGCGGTACATCGCAGTGATCTTCTCGCAAAATCATTAAGAATATCTTGACGATCATCCATTATTTTCCATTGCACCATAAAGACTATAGATCAAGAGATCATAATAAACCTATCAATCGAAAACTATAAGATTTATTGAGTTAGGTCGAAGGTATTGTGATATTGCTAAGATTTTTAATTTATTAAAAAGTCTGAGAAAACGACAAATCACCCGCTAAAAAACTGACAAGCTTATCACCATCCCACAATTCAATATCATGGGTCTCAGCTAATTTAACCGCACTATTCAGAAATGAGTTATTAGTAATTACTATTCCCATGTCACCTGCATAATGCCCTATAGCACCGATAACTTCCTGAACTGCTTTTAGATTAACTTTCGATTTAAATCGCTTGCATTGCACAATAATACGACTACCTTCGTGATTTTCAACAATCAAGTCGGCGCCAAAATCGCCTGTTTTTGGTGTTAATTCGACTCTGAACCCCAGTGCGACGAATTTATCCATGAGCAAGTTTTCAAACTCTACACCTGATAATTCATTTACTTTAGAAAAATCAATTGAAAATGTCGCTTTTAACCGATGTCTTTGTTCAAGTCGTTTAATTTCAGCTTGAAGTGAAGGTATGGTAGGGTGATAAGGTTCTTGTTTTATTAGCTTACTCACTAACTTAACTGAGTCATCCAAATTACCGGATTGAATTGACTTGTTTGCCAATAAACTTAAGTTGTTGGGGTTGCTAAAGAAACTTTCATCAATTTTATAAAGTTGTATGGCTTTATCTATTGCACCCATATCAACGAATAATTCACCGACAATATGTAGCTTTTTATAAATTTCAAAAATTAAATAATCTTCTTCATGGCTTAATAAAAAATAAATAGTTTCTATCAATGCAGCAGTATAGCGATTATGTTTTTTATAATGCTTGATAGCACTAATAAATTGTTCGATGGAAAGTGGAAGGTATTGTTTATGAGGGGTATAAATAATGATGAAGCCATTCTGCGGAGTGTTCATATTAACTTGCTGCTTCGGTTCTCTAATAAGACCGTAGTCGTCAACCTGCCATTGAGTAATCTGAAATGATTTATTTATGCAGGCATTATTTATTCTAAAAATTATGTCTGCAGGAATTAATTCACAACATAAACCAAGCAAAAGCTCTATTTTCCCATTTCGTGATTTTGGGTTTCTTATTAGGCTTTTGAACTTTTCAATTAGGGCTGGTTTTTGTCGTTCTAGCTCATCAGCTTTTTGTTGTTTTAACAAAAGAGCTTTAGCTATTTTTTGGTTCTTTAGCTCATCTTTTCGACGCTTTAACTTTTCCGCTTCTTTTTGTCCTTCCGGTGTGCTTTGCCGTTTTCGAAAATAAGTTGATAATACCTTACGCATTTTATGATTAACTGCATCATCCGCATTGCAATTAAATCCAGAGTTTTTCAAACCTTCTAAAGCTTGTTTTAACGGAATCTCTGAAATCTTTGCGTATTGTCGAATTGTTTGATCTGCATTTTTAATCATATTTACTGCCCAATATTTAGCAAGGTAGCCTGGATGAAACGTAGTGGAATCCAGGGTTATAAATTCCCGTATTTCGCGTTGCTTCATGGGCTACAAAGTTACAAAATATGCACCTCTCCCGTTATGCCGCGCCGAGCATTGGAGCATTTATCGGGAATAGCCCGTT
>NZ_JBKKBJ010000049.1:0-27355 GCF_046714055.1 Methyloglobulus sp.
TTAATTGCGCCTGTACGGGTGGGGTGAATTGATAATTTTTGGTTCGAACGGGTTATCATTAGGCTTATGCGTCGTCCAGTTCTTCCATGGCGATTGCGGATTTATTCCATCGGTAATTTGGCGCAATACTAATCAACAATGTGATTAAAGTGGCGATATAAGGCACTGATTGCACAGATAGTACCGCAATCCATAAGTGGCCGCTGAGATTGTCGAAGTGTTCCAGCGTGTACATTTTCCAGATAGCAACACCTAACAAAAATAAAATACCTAGTTCTTCACGGATAGTCATCAAGCCGGTAAACAAGGGGCCTTGTTTTTCGTATTTGGGTGTACGCATAAACGGCTTACCATTAATAAACAGGCCTTGGATGGTGCCCTTGGCGACGGTATGGGTCAGGGATAATCCAGACAGTGCAGCGCCGAACGATTGCCAGATAGAGCAGGGGACGCGGACTTGGTATAGCCATAAGCTACGGATGATTTTAAAGCTGAATAATCCGATGGTCGGTAACAGGAATGCGTTTACCGGCAATTCGGTGTTTAATTTATTGTCCCCGTCCACGGCATCGTACCAGATCATCCCCGTTAGCGCCAAGCTGGCCGTCGTGAATAACAGCGCCAGCGCATCGGAAAACCAAGGTAACCATCCCGCCAGGAAGTAATAGCGCTGGGCTGAGGTTAACGGTGACTTTTTTGACGGGAGAAAACTGCGCCAATGTGCCTTAATTATCTGCATCGCCCCATATACCCAACGGTAACGCTGGGTCATATAGCCAGACATGGTGTCCGGCATCAGGCCGCGGCCAAAAGATTCTTTGCAATAGACCGAATCATAGCCGGCCTCATAGAGCCGAAGGCCCAGTTCACTGTCTTCACAGATACACCACTGCGCCCATTTACCCACTTCAATCAAGGCCGATTTCCTGACCATGGTCATAGTGCCGTGTTGGATAATGGCATTGTATTCATTACGCTGTACCATGCCGATATTAAAGAACCCGGCATATTCCCAGTAGCAGAACGATTTGAATGCACTGATATGCAGATCCCGGTAATCCTGGGGAGATTGCACAAATCCGACATTTTCATTATCGAAATAAGGCACCATGCGTTTCAGCCAATCCGGCGAGAGCATGTAATCACTATCGATAACTGCAATTATTTCTGCATCGCTGGCGGTTTGTTCCAGGGCATGGTTAATCGCTCCGGCCTTAAAGCCCGGCCAGTTTTCCAGATGAAAAAACCTGAATTTAGGGCCCAGCCGTTTGCAGTCTTTTTCCACGGGCTGCCAAACAGCGGGGTCCTTGGTGTTGTTGTCCATAACCAGGACTTCAAGATTGGGATAATCTTGTTTCGCTAACGCTTCCAATGTTTTCCGCACCATAGAGGGGGGTTCGTTATGGATAGGGAGATGCAGCGATACTTTCGGATACTTGAAATCAGCTGACGGGGTTAACGGTTGGAACGTTCGTGCAGTTTTGCGGTGCCAGACCACTTCGGCAATTTCCAGGCTTTCGATCAGCAAGATGATAAGCGCCAGTATTTGCATGGTGATCAGCAAAATCCAGAATAGTATGGTCAATGGGGTCTGGTATTGCTGCGCCCCAATCGAGACCGTCCAGAAAATAAAAGAGGCTGCGAGGTTTGCGATCAGCCCAAAGAAAAGAAGACCCGGTAATTTCATGCTTTTCCGGGTAAATAAAAACAAAGCCATCAGCACAATACTGAAGATAGCGGCACCAGTAGCCCAGTGTTTCCATGCTGGTAAGGCGAGAACATCGCCATCCATAGGATATTTGAGTTGCCGATCCGCATTAAAAATACCCCAATAAGCTCCTGCCGAACCTTCGATAGACATTTTCCAGGGTTGGTCGAACGCTTCAATCACGTAATAAGCGAGCTTTTCTTGCGCTGCGCGGTTAAGGAATTCGCGTAGAAATTTCGCCTGATTAGTTACCGATGCGGTGGCATGTTTGAAAGGTTGTCCATCGGAAGGCCAGCCCACTTCGGTAATCACAATAGGTTTTTTTGGAAAGGCTACCTGTAGGGCGTGATAGCGGTCAAAAACATGATCTACAGCATCATCAATAGATAAGCCTTCCCAAAAAGGCAGGATATGTACGCCAATATAATCAACTTCATTGGCAAGTTCAGGGTTTTCCAGCCATTTAACCCAAGTTTCTGAGGTGCTGACGGGTCGCCAGGTACGTTTACGGACTTCGCGGATATACTCGATCAATTGTTCTTTGGAAATGTCTTTACGCAGCAGCACCTCATTGCCCACCATGAGCCGCACGATCTTGGGGTTTTCTTGTCGGCTCAATTGGATGAGTGTTTCGATTTCCTGGCGGTTCTTTTCGAGATCACTACCTATCCATGCGCCTAGCGTGACGTTCAGGTTGTGTTTGGCAGCCAATTCAGGGACTTTATGCAGGCCTTTCAATACGCTATAAGTACGCACAGCGTGGACTTTGCCTGACAGTAAAGCCAGGTCTTTTTCAATGTCAGCTTCATTATGAAAGGTTTTTGTTTTTATGGTGTCATCCTTACGCATTGGGTCGAAAGTGATACCCATTGTGGTGCTGGTCCACGGTTCCAATTGCAGGGGGTTGTTGATGTAACTCCAGATACTGAAATTAATGGCGACCAGCAGTGCAAGAGCAATTAAAGTGGCTAACGTCTTTATCATCGGTTTACTTGGGTAGCGTTCGCGTATTTCAAAAAGAGTGGTTAAGGAAACTCTGGACAAGTTGATTCCATTCATGGTTCGACCATTCGATAAGCTCACGGCTCACCACTAACGGAATCAACCAGTTACCGTTCATCCTGAGTCCTTCGATAAACTCAGAAGAGCCTTGTCGAAGGACTGTGCAGATATTCCTTAACGTGTTAAGGCTTTTCTTTTTAGAAAAGCTGAATTAGTCAGCTCTTCTTTATATAGATGTCGGTAATCGTTCCGCTAATCATTTCTGCCGCAAAACCCAAAGTTTCTGACAGCGTTGGATGCGGGTGTATGGTTAGGCCGATATCTTCCGCATCGGCACCCATCTCCAAGGCCAAAACAGCTTCGGCAATCAGTTCGCCTGCGTTGGTGCCGACCATGCCAGCCCCAAGAATTCGTCCAGAGCTTTTTTCGCAGATAATTTTGGTAATACCCTCCTTACGGCCGATACTTAAGGAACGGCCACTGGCTGCCCAGGGGAAAGCGGCTTTTTCATAATCTATGCCTTGTTGCTTGGCTTGGTCCTCGGTTAAACCCATCCAGGCTACTTCGGGGTCGGTATAGGCAACGGAAGGGATCGTCAAGGCATCAAAACCTGCCTTTAATCCGGCTGCCACTTCAGCGGCAACTTTACCTTCGTGCGTAGCTTTGTGGGCGAGCATCGGATTTCCCACAATATCACCGATTGCAAAGATGTGGTTGATATTCGTGCGTTGTTGTTTGTCAACGGCTATAAAGCCTTGTTCGTCGACTTTGACACCAGCCTGCTCGGCGGCAATTATTTTGCCATTGGGTTTTCTGCCGACTGCGACTAAAACTGTGTCAAATAGTTCGGATTCTGGAGCACCTTTGCCTTTATCGCCAGGGATGGTGTGTATGCCGGAAGCTAGCTGGGAGCTGGCGCGGTCAAATGAGACTTTTAAGCCTTTAGTTTCGGCTTGGATAGAGGTGACCTTGGTTTCCAGCCAGATATTTTTGTATTGTTTTTTGATGCGGCGAAACAATGGCGTAATCAGGTCTTTATCGCAGCCGGGAATGATTTGATCCATGAGTTCGACAACACTGATTTCCGATCCCAAAGCATGATAAACCGTCGCCATTTCAAGACCAATGATGCCGCCGCCAACAATAAGCAGCTTTTTGGGGATTTGCTTTAGTTCCAGCGCATCCGTTGAATCCATCAGGCGTGGATCATCGTAAGGAAATGAAGGGATTTTAGTCGGGTGTGATCCTGCGGCAATAATCGCCTGGTCAAAGTGGATAGTCGTTGTAGTGCCTTGCTCAGATTCAACGGTGATCGTATTGGCAGAAGTAAACTTACCGAAGCCTTGCACCAGGGTTATTTTCCGCTGCTTGACGAGTCCGGCCAAACCGTCATTCAGGCTTTTGGTGACACTGGCTTTCCAGGCGCGAACCTTATCAAGGTCAATCTTAGGTTTACCAAAGCCGATGCCATGTTGTCCGAATTCTTCTGCTTCATGGATCACTTGGGCCATGTGCAGCAAGGCTTTTGAGGGTATGCAGCCGACATTAAGGCAAACCCCGCCCAACACAGGGTAACGTTCGATTAAAACGACCTGTGTGCCCAAATCGGCAGCGCGGAAGGCGGCGGTATAACCACCAGGGCCTCCGCCCAGCACAACAATTTCTGTCTTAAGTTCATTACTTCCTGGATTGCTTGCCATTGAGTGTTCTCCTGTCAAAGTAATAAACGCCTGATGTCACTCAGATTTTGCTTGATAAACGCCATAAAGCGGGCACCTTCTGCACCGTCAATAACGCGGTGGTCGTAGGTTAAATCCAGTGGTAGCATCAACCTGGGGATAAACTCCTTGCCATTCCAGACCGGTTGCATTTTGGCACGGGTAACGCCCAAGATGGCGACTTCCGGGGCATTGACAATAGGCGTGAAGGCAGTACCGCCGATGCCGCCCAAGCTGGAGATGGTCATGCAACCGCCTTGCATGTCGGCGGGCATCAGTTTGCCTAGCCGTGCCTTATCGCTTTTTTCTGCCAATTCGGTTGCCAATTGATTGACGCTTTTGCTATCGACATTCCGTAAGACCGGCACCACCAAACCATTGGGCGTGTCTACAGCGATGCCAATGTTACAGTATTTTTTTAGTATCAGATTCTCGCCGTCAGCGGACAGGGAGGCATTGAAGTTAGGAAACTGCTTCATGGCAGCGACCAAGGCCTTGATGATAAACATCAGGCCAGTGATTTTTACCTCATCCTTGGCTTTTTCAGCATTCAACGCCACACGGAAGGCTTCCATTTCAGTGATGTCCGCTTCCTCATGGTAGGTCACCATAGGGAGGTTGAGCCAGACACGGCTGAGATTTTGTCCGGTAAGCCGCTTTATCTTGCTAAGTTTTTGCGTCTCAATTTCGCCGAATTGGGAAAAATCGACGGCTGGTATAGCTGGGATTCCCGCGCTGCTTTGGGTTATTCCCTCGCTCATGACCTGCTTGACGAAGCTCTTGACATCATCCTTTAGAATACGGCTTTTACGGCCACTACCTGCCATCATTTTAGTGATGTCTACACCCAGTTCCCGCGCAAAAAGCCTTACGGAGGGTGAGGCGTGTGCGGTTACTGAAACGCTGTGGTCAATGACGGGAGCAGTGGCTGGCGGGGTGGTAGGAGTTTTGGTTGGTTCTGGAATTTTAACTGGAGCGGACTGTTCTTGTATTGCAGGTGCTGGTGTTGCCGGTTTCTGGGCGGGTTCTTCGGGCTTTGCCGGGACTGCTTCAGCGCCATTCACCAATACCGTTGCCACCAAAGAACCCTCGGCAACTTTGTCGCCCGGTTTGATATGCACTTGTTGTACAGTCCCACCAGCGCTGGCGGGAAGTTCCATGCTGGCTTTGTCGGTTTCAAGTGTGGCAATGGTTTGTTCCAATGCCACCGTATCGCCGGGCTTAATCAGCACTTCAACAACGTCGATACTGGCAACGCCACCCACATCAGGGACTTTTATTTCGATTACATCAGCCATTATATTGATCCTAAGGTGATTAGGTTAACCACGGTGCAGTGATGTCAGTGGCTATGCCATATTTGGCGATGGCTTCTGAAACTTTGGCCTTATCCAAGTTGCCAAGGTCAGCCAGACTTTTCAGCGCTGCAATAGTAATGTGAAAACGGTCAACTTCAAAGAATTTGCGGAGATTACTGCGCGTGTCGGAGCGGCCAAAACCATCAGCACCCAGCACGGTATAAGGTGCGGGAATATAGGCGCGGATTTGTTCGGCAAATGCCCTGATATAATCACTAGCCGCGATCACTGGCCCTTCAGCTTTGCCCAAGCATTTAGCGACATGGGACACTTTAGCCGATTCCATCGGATGCAAGCGGTTCCAACGTTCACAGTGCTGGCCTTCCCTCGCAAGTTCGGTAAAACTTGGGCAGCTCCAAAGTTCCGATTCTACACCCCAGTCATTACGCAATAACTCGGCAGCGAATTCAACCTCACGAAAGATAACGCCAGAACCTAACAGTTGAACTCGGGGCGCTATCTTGTTAGCGCCTTGCTTGAAACAATACATGCCTTTAAGTATATCGGATTCCACGCCCTTAGGCATGGCAGGGTGGCTATAATTCTCATTCATCACCGTGATGTAATAAAAAATATCTTCCTGCTCAACATACATGCGCCGCATACCGTCCTGAATAATCACGGCTAACTCATAAGCGAAAGTAGGGTCGTAGGAGACACAGTTAGGGACGGTAGCCGACATCAAATGGCTATGACCGTCTTCATGCTGGAGTCCTTCGCCGTTCAGTGTCGTCCTGCCTGCCGTGCCGCCCATTAGAAAGCCACGTGTACGCTGGTCAGCGGCAGCCCAGATTAAATCGCCGATCCGTTGAAAACCAAACATGGAGTAGTAGATAAAAAACGGGATCATTGGCACATTGTTGGTGGAGTAAGACGTGCCCGCTGCGATCCAGTCGGACACTCCACCGGCTTCGTTAATCCCTTCCTGCAAGACCTGACCCTGTTTATCTTCCTTGTATGACATCAACTGGCCGGCATCTTGAGGGGTATATAACTGGCCAACCTGAGACCAGATACCTAGTTGTTTAAACATGCCTTCCATACCAAAAGTCCTTGATTCATCAGGGACAATCGGCACGATGCGTTTGCCGATGTTTTTGTCTTTGGCAAGGATGTTCAATAATCGCACGAACACCATAGTGGTCGAAATTTCGCGGCCTTCACCACTGGCTTCCAACAATGGTTTGAATTCACTGAGTGACGGAATTTTCAGGGCGTAGGATTTTGTCCGCCGTGACGGCAGATGACCGCCGAGATCATTCCGGCGTTGCTGCATATAATTGAGTTCTTTTGAACCTTCAGGGAAGGTTAAGTAGGGTAGGTCGTGCAGTTGTTCGTCGGTTACGGGTAAATCGTAGCGATCCCTGAAGTGTTTTAAAGAGTCATCGCTCATCTTCTTTTGCTGATGGGAGGTATACAGCGCTTCTCCTGATGCTCCCATGCCATAACCTTTGATGGTCTTGGACAAAATAACCGTTGGTTGACCTTTATGGTTTACCGCTGCGTGGAATGCCGCATAGACTTTGGCAGGATCATGTCCGCCGCGATCAAGTTCCCAGATGTCGCGGTCTGACCAGTCGGCGACCATCGCTTTTAATTCAGGCGTATTAAAAAAGTGTTCCCGCACATACGCGCCATCTTTGGATTTGAAGGTCTGGTAATCACCGTCCACACAAGACATCATACGGGCCACTAACAGGCCGTCCTTGTCACGGGCGAGCAGGGCATCCCATCGTTGCCCCCAAACAACCTTGATGACATTCCAGCCAGCGCCACGGAATTCACTTTCCAGTTCCTGGATGATTTTGCCATTACCTCGTACTGGGCCATCCAAACGCTGGAGGTTACAATTGATGACGAAAATAAGGTTGTCGAGTTTTTCCCGCCCGGCCATACCGATAGCGCCTAATGATTCCGGTTCATCGGTTTCGCCATCGCCCAGGAATGCCCAGACCTTGCGGTCGGAATTGTCGGCAAAGCCCCGGCCTTGCATATAGAGCATGAAACGTGCTTGGTAAATCGCCATGATCGGCCCTAGCCCCATGGAAACCGTAGGGAATTGCCAGAATTCACGCATCAACCAAGGGTGAGGGTAGGAAGACAAGCCATTGCCGCCCACTTCTTGACGGAAGTTATTCAATTGATCTTCTGTTAACCGGCCCAGCAAGAAGGCTCGGGAATAATCGCCGGGTGAGGAATGGCCTTGGGTGAAAATAAGGTCTCCGGCGAATTGGTCTGTGGCGGCACGCCAAAAATGGTTGTAGCCCACATCATAAAGTGTTGCTGCGGAAGCAAAACTGGCGATATGTCCACCGACATTGGTGTCTTTGTTGGCGCGTAACACCATCATCATGGCATTCCAGCGCACATAAGAGCGAATCCTCTGCTCTATGGCAAAATCGCCTGGAAATTGCGCTTGTTGCGCGACAGGGATGGTGTTGATATAAGCCGTGTTGGCGCTAAAGGGAATGTCAAAACCAAAGCGGCGGGTTACTGCGACCAGCCGTTCAATCAGAAAGTGGGCGCGTTCACTGCCCTCAATCTCAAGGACAGATTGCAGGGCCTCAATCCACTCTTTGGTTTCTGCCGGATCGATGTCTTCCTGACCGGTAATTTCTGACAATAAACTGTTGCTCATGTGTGTTCCTGTTGGGGCGGGGCTTGCAATGTTCATGATCGTCTAGCGATATGAAGTTGCTTGAATGTTACAAACTGATGGGTTCTGTGTAGGAGCCAAAGCGAGATGATCCTGAATGCGTTCATTAGTCTGCCATTATATACAAAATTCCGGTAGGGATGACGTGTGAGGTGTAAAATTTTTGGATTAGGGGCGATGGTTAATATTGTGGTAAAGCGGCGCAGGCTACGCATGCCGTAACTTTCTGTCGCTGCGAGACAGGAGTCGAGTAGTCCCAAGAAGCGATAGGGCTGGGCGTTTTCACGAAGCGTTTTTTTGCGTAGTGAAAATGAAAAGCATTCCGACATCGCGTCGAGTAATTTAGTAACCAATGTTTGATACCCCTTGTTGGGTATAAAACGAGGGAAGCAGGACGGCTGGGGCAGCCGCAGGCATTGGCTGTCGCGTTAAGTTTTTGCCGCTTGCTTGGGCTGGGATGCCCAAAACAATCTTTCGCAAAAATAGCGACGCCCTTCCTATTATAGCCCTATTCCTTAACTTAATACAGTGCTTTTCTTGGGCAGGCACTTTGTTAAACGACATGGTCTTCCAGTATTTGCCTGCCATATTATTGAGAAGCTCCTTCTGTAATGGACGGGCTTGCAACTCGTTTTCTCCAGCGGATGTAAGGGATACTCACAAGTGCTGAAGCGAACAGGTAAGTCGCGATCAATGCAAAAGTATTGGGGCCTTTTATGTCAGCCGCTATCACCAGTGCCAAGCCTATATGTCGAGTCGCACAAGAGACTGCCAGCGAGATGCGTTGTGCTTCGTCTGGCCCTCCAAGCCAGTGTCCCGTCGCTAAAGCCATGAGCGTGAGTCCAGCAAAAGCAAGTATGGATGGCAAGCCAGTTTCCATGATTTTACCGAAACTGGAAACAATGATTATGGCCGCACCGATGAGAAGGACTATGCCGGCATAGCGCATAATAGGATCACCCAGTTTCTCAGCTTAGTCGGGGGAAAATTTGCGAAACAACATACCCGCAGCAAGCGGCAGCAAAAATGTCTTTAGAATGGTCATAGCGAGTCGCATGACATCAACCTCAGTGTCGGCTGAAAGCAAAGGTTGCAACAATGCCAACGAGGCTGGAACCGTTACAATTGCCGCCAATGAAGTGGCGATGACGATACTGAAGGCAAAAGCGGGATCACCACCGAGTTTGATGAGTTTGCGCAGTAGCAACGGTGCGCCCGCCGAAATAGAAAGAAAAAGTAAGCCAATTTCAGTGCCGCGTGGCGGATCAAATACCAGCACCATAGCAATAGCGACCAGTGGCACCAGTATATACATCGCGAGAAAGGAACGCGCCAAAAGGGGCGGGTGTCGCTATATCCAGAATAAATCTTCGCGGGTAGCAGTCAGACCTGTGGCAAAAACCAGTGCAGTGATAGCAAATTTTATCGTTAGTAACAACAACATAATGACCTCTCAAGATTTATAACGGCCGTCAACACCTACTGTCGCCTTCATGCCCACGAGAAAAAACCAGATTGGATCATCGATCCATATCATCCAACGGCTTAGTTCGTTTGCTGAACTTTCATGATCTGCGACTGGATGACCTCGAGGGTCTTGCCCATCTGGGCGCTCAAGCCCATCTGCCGGATCGGAAAGTCCTTGAAGGTCGCGATGTGCTGCATGGCAATGCCCAAAATAGGCGTTAGCCCCCATCCCTTGTGTTCTGCATACTGCCTGTTCACGTCACCCCACTGCCGCTCGAACGGATCCATCAGCAGGTTGGTGATCACTGGCCGTCCGAGGTTTTGCACCGGATCGTCCCAGTGCCCGTCCATCTTCGCCGAGAAGGTGACCTTGAACTGCTTGTAGCGGATGGCGGTCAGCACGGTCTCGTCGTAGTAGAAGACGAAGTTGCGCGCAGACTTGTTACTCTTGCCACTAAAAAGTGCGGTTTGATCAACTCCGTCGATGTGTAGTTTGTAGTTACGACCACCGTAACTATCGCCTTTCTTCAATTTTGCAACAACATCGGGTTCACCAGCGGCTGCGGCAAGCGTTGGTAACAGGTCAGTCATTTCAACGATTTCACCGTTCACACGACCAGCGGGTGCACCAGGCCAGCGGATTAAGAACGGTACGCGTACACCACCCTCCCAGGTTGTACCCTTGTCGCCCATGAACGGCGAAGTGCCGCCTTCCGGCCACATATACTGGTAAGCGCCATTGTCGGTCGTATAGATGACAATGGTATTCTTGTCGAGACCAGCCTGAGCGAGCTTATCCAATAGCTGGCCGACATGAACGTCGTGCTCCTTGAGCCCATTGCCGTACACATCCTCCTTACCCGCGCGTGGCTGCGCGCCTCGGACCCCTTCTTCAGATGAATGAACATATGCTGGCGCGTCGCGTTGCGCCAAAGGAAGAAGGGTTTGCCGTCTTTCGCAAATTTGTCCAAATAAGCCAACGATTTTGCGGCAACTTCGTCATCAAAGGTCTTCATGCGTTCAACGGTCAGCGGCCCCCCCTAGTCCTTGGTCGAGCCATCGGCTGTTCCTGAGACAATGCCGTGTGGGTCAAATTTCTTGCGGAACTCGGGGTTGGTCGGCCGATCCGGATCTTCGAGATCCTCGTTACCGTTGAGGTGGTACATCCCCTCTCCCTCTGGGAGAGGGCTAGGGTGAGGGGAGGTAAACAATTGATTTTAAAGCCCTCATCCCAGCCTTCTCGGCAACTGCTCCTGCGTTGCCAAGCCACAGGGATGTGGTGAATGTGGAAAATGCAGGAGCATTTTTCCACCTACTTACCTACATCCTTGTAGGCATCCCGAAGGGAGAAGGAGCTTTTTGAATTTTTAGAGGTTCCCTGAAATGGAGTTTTGCAATGAAAGAATATGAAGAACGGCCGTACGATGGGTAAACTGTAGTATGGGTAGAGCAAAGCGAAACCCATCAAAAACGACGGCACGGCCTTATGGATATTGATTGGATTGGTTGAAAGGAAACTTCGTTTTGGCATGGTTGGATATATTGGCATTGGTGTGATGGGTTTCTACGGGCTAAAGTAGCTTCGATGGAGCTTGCGGAAGCTAGGGTTTTTAGGCTTGATTAATATGGAACATTAGGCGTAGGTTGGGTTGATGCTGTTTCAACCCAACATTTTTGGCCTCGATAGGTGGCAGCGCTTCATTATCCATGTTCAAGTAGACTTGCTCTCTGTGGTCGGCGTGGAAAGAATCAACCGCCCCACTTCCTCTGGCTCATCCATCTGAACAAAATGTCGAGCGCCGGGCAAGAGGAATAAATCCGATGCCGGAAACAACTCATGAAACTTTTGCGCCACTCCTTTATTCAGGTAAGGATCGGCATCACCGAAAACAATTCGCACCGGACGCCTGAACTCCTTCAGCTTAAAAGCTGTTCTCGAACCTGATCGTACGGTCGGCAACAAATCCTCATTCAAACTGAAGAAGGCAGGACGTGCGCTTGGTATGGCATCGAACTGTTGATATAACAGCGGCACAAATTCATTTCTAACTTCAGTATCCCTGAAGAATTTACCGACCTGCCACCAATACATTCGGCGGAAGATCAAGTGATCGAACATCCTTGAGATAGGCCGCGCGACACTCCTGACGAGAGGCGTAGAGAAAAGCCAGATCGCTTCTGGTGGTCTGAGCGTCGGCATTTCACAGTAGTAGGTGTTCAGCAAGACAAGAGCCGCTACTTGATCGGGGTGATTAAGTGCCCAATCAATGACTGGTGGGCCGGAGGCATCATGTGCCACAAGGACAACTTGGCCAAGCTTCAGTTGTTTGATTACGGTGTCCAAGTCCACCTCTTGATTCTTAGCGGTGTATGGATAGCCAAGCGGCTTATCAGAAGACCCCCACCCGAGAAAATCAAAGGTCACGACTCGGCGCGACGGTGAGAGATAAGGAATAAGGCGATCATGAAGGTGAAGATTGTCTGGAAAGCCATGCAGCAGAATGATCGTTGGTTCTTCACCGACGTACTCTCGGACGTAAATGCGGTGCTGATCCCGCTGTACAAACTGTTCTATGAAGTTCATCTTCTCTCAGAAAGTGTGCCGCCCAATAACAAAGTTGAGCATCGTGGCAACAGTAGGGGGCGTCAAATACTGCCTTGGCCTTACCGGTTGCCGCATACCCTATTGATGCCCCGGTTGGCGCGCGTGCTCGGACGGACGTTAGGCCACGCGCCTGTACGGCCTCCGAGAAGCAAAAAAGCCGCCAAGTCGTGGAGCCTAACGCCTAAGCTAACTGGCGCGCGGTTTACGCGCGTCCGGGTTGAGCGAAAGGTTAGAGAGTAAAGTTGACTATGCCCCCATAAAGTTGCCATTCTGTGCTTTTTCCGCTCGAAGCCACGCTCAGCCTTCTCCAGCCATCACTTTAGCGGCGTAGTCCTCGTTTGTTATGACACCACCCGCGTTCTCGGCTTTGCCCTGATCCCGAGGAGGCAGCACATCTTGCAGCGCATCGATACGTTTCCACTGCGCGAACGGCGTCTCGCAGGCGGGTTTCGGCACGTAATGTGAGCTCGCTACTTTTTGGTAACGGTGTATATAGCGCGGACAATTAACAAAGATTTCCGAGACCGCAACACGCACGATCAAATCCGCGCCAGGGTACGCTTTCATGAGCGGATCTCCTTCCATGAAAGATGCTGTGCCGTGAAGCCTCAAGCGATTGGGTTTCTCGAAATCGAGGAACAGCATGCCGATTTTGGCGGTAGCGCTTATGTTGCCCATCGATAGGAACATGCCATTGCCATCGTAGCTCGGGAAGGCGATGCTATTGGCGTCCAAGACTTTAACGAATCCTGGTTCGCCGCCTTTGTAGGAGCACGTAGGTTGACCATGCGCATCGACGGAAGCGAGGAAGAACATGTCCCGGCTTTCGATGAAGAGCTTGTCGGACTCCTGAATTTCCGTGTGTACCGTAATCGTAGCTACGCGATCCGCCAGTGCGCGCGTCTCAAAACGATCTTGCACCTCGCGGTGATGGTCATCGAAAAATTCGCTCATGTTTGCTCTCCTAAACAGTGACAGCCAGAACTCTAACAAGTTATTATCTAGGTCGGGATAGTTTATACGTCTTTCAACCTTAGTTGACAAGAAAACTTTCAAGACTAGTTTTTCTAAGCGGTATAACATGCAAATACGCATAAAAAACAGTTTCCAGATAGCATCAGAAAATAGTTAAGTATCATAATGAACGGCAAGTTTTGACAGGCTACAGCAATTCAAGACTTTTGATGCTTCCAGTTAAAATCTTAGCCTAACTTTAGTTCTGCCAAATCAAATCCAGGCTTTTATCCATATTAGCCAGCGACGGGCAATCGCTCTCATTATTCGACCACTTTGCTTGTAAAAATAAAGTAAAATATTCGGCTTTCAAAATATTTCATAGCAAGTCTTAGTTTTAGTTAAGGCTACGTTGAACAAAAGTAACAAGCACAGGAACACATGAAGCATTATAAAATCGCGGTTTTAGCGGGGGACGGCATTGGGCCGGAAATAACCCAGGAAGCCATAAAAGTCCTTAAACTCATTGAAGAGCGTAACAATGTCGCTTTTGAATTAATGCCAGCGGCTTTTGGAGCCTGCGCTTATTTTGAGTTTGGCGATGCCTTTCCGCAAAGCACGATCGACATTTGCGATCAGGCGGATGCCATCCTTAAAGGGCCTATCGGCTTAAGCCATGAGGCATCGAAAAAGATACCCATTGATAAACAACCCGAACGGGGTGCCTTGCTACCTATGCGTCGGCGTTACAACACCTACGCTAATTTCCGTCCGGTTTTTTTGCCCAGGGCTTTGGGGCATTTTTCACCGCTAAAACCTGAAATTATCGGTGAAGGCATAGACCTTATCATGGTGCGTGAATTGGTGGGCGGTCTTTATTTTGGCAGCAAAGAATCCGGCATCAACGAGCAGGGCTTGCGTTATGTCAAGGAAACCCTTGAATATGACGAGTTGCAAATTCGCCGCATCATGCACCAGGCGTTTAAGTTAGCCAGAAAGCGTCGAAAATTGCTGCACAACATCCACAAAAGCAACGTACTGAAATCCAGTGTATTATGGAATGAGGTGATGGAAGAAGTCGCCAAAGAATATCCCGATGTGGAGGTGGTTAATTTTCTGGTCGATGCGGCAGCCACCGCGCTCTGCCTGAAACCCACACAATTTGATGTGATGGTGATGGAAAACATGTTCGGCGACATCCTGAGCGACCAGGGTGGCGGTATCCTCGGTTCGTTGGGTTTGATGCCATCGGCTTGTCTGGGCGATGATAAGGCCTATTACGAACCCTCGCACGGTTCGGCGCCGGATATTGCCGGAAAAAATATTGCCAATCCTTATTCCATGATCGGTTCGGTTGCCATGATGCTGGAGAACAGTTTTGATATGGCCGACGAAGCCAAAAATGTCTGGTCGGCCATGCAGGGCGTGTTTGCGGACGGTTACTCAACCGCAGACCTGTCCAAGCCGGGAAGCGGGGTCACTATGATCAGCACGCAGCAGTTTGGTGATAAGGTGGTGGAAAAGCTGGGGGCAATGCCTAAGGTGTAGAAGTTAAGGACAAGATTTTTTAGCATGAATAGTTGTAATCGCTTGTATTTCAAGTTGCTAAACTCAAATCTGTTGTTATAATGGCGGGTCTGAAAATGAGTTAGTTTCAGGCGCGTAGCTCAGTTGGTTAGAGCACCACCTTGACATGGTGGGGGTCGTTGGTTCGAGTCCAATCGCGCCTACCAGAATTTATAAGGCACTGCTAGTCAGTGCTTTTTTTATTGTAGAGTTAAGATATACAGAATGCCGGTAATCACCCTTCCAGACGGTTCAACACGCGAATTTGACCAAGCCGTAGCAGTGCTGGATGTGGCGCGTTCGATAGGTTCTGGATTGGGTAAGGCGACTTTGGCAGGAAAGCTGGATGGTAAATTGGTCGATGCCAGCACTTTAATCGACTGCGATACTTCCCTGCAACTTATTACCGCAAAGGACGAAGAAGGTGTTGATATTATCAGGCATTCTACCGCGCATCTTCTGGCCTATGCTGTGAAGGAGTTGTTTCCTGACGCGCAGGTGACGATTGGCCCGGTCATAGAAAACGGATTCTTCTACGACTTCTCTTATGAAAGACCGTTTACGCCAGAAGATCTTGAAGCTATCGAACTCAAGATGGTCGAGCTTGCCAAAAAAGATGAGCCTGTGACTCGTGAAGTTTGGGAACGGGATAAGGCAGTGGTGTTTTTCAATTCTATCGGTGAAAAATACAAAGCCGAAATTATCTCATCGATTCCTGCCAGCGATGAAATTGGCTTGTATCGTGAAGGTAAATTTGTGGATTTATGCCGTGGCCCACACGTACCCAGTACCGGGAAATTGACTGCATTCAAATTGATGAAAATTGCCGGCGCGTATTGGCGCGGTAATTCCGATAATGAAATGTTGCAACGCATTTACGGCACGGCCTGGGGCGACAAAAAAGAATTACAGGCTTATCTGCATCGGTTGGAAGAAGCGGAAAAGCGCGATCACCGTAAGTTGGCAAAAACTTTAGACCTTTTCCATGTTCAGGAAGAGGCGCCCGGCATGGTGTTCTGGCATGAAAAAGGTTGGATACTCTATCAACAAATAGAACAATACATTCGTCAGAAGTTACGATGCCACGGCTATGGCGAGGTTAAAACGCCACAATTAGTTGATCGTTCCTTATGGGAAAAATCGGGTCACTGGGACAAGTTCGGTGCCATGATTTTTACAACCCATTCGGAAAATCGTGATTATGCGATCAAACCGATGAATTGCCCGTGCCATGTGCAAATTTATAACCAAGGCCTAAAAAGTTATCGTGATTTGCCGATACGCTTGGCTGAATTTGGTTCCTGTCATCGCAACGAGCCGTCTGGTACGCTGCATGGTTTGATGCGGGTACGGAATTTTGTGCAGGATGACGCGCATATTTTTTGTACGGAAGCACAGATTCAGGGCGAAGTCTCTGACTTTATCGACCTGTTGTTTGTTGTCTACAAAGATTTTGGTTTTGAAGAAGTCATTATCAAGCTGTCTACCCGTCCTGAAAACAGGGTAGGTGACGATGCCGTTTGGGATAAGGCAGAAAGCGCACTTGAATTGGCACTGAATAATAAGGGCCTGGACTGGGCATTACAGCCGGGCGAAGGCGCTTTTTACGGCCCCAAGATTGAGTTTTCCCTAAAAGACTGTATCGGGCGGGTCTGGCAGTGCGGCACTATCCAGGTCGATTTTTCCATGCCTGGGCGCTTGGGCGCGACTTATATTGAGGAAGACAGTTCAAAGCAAGTGCCTGTCATGCTGCATAGGGCTATACTGGGTTCGCTGGAACGCTTTATCGGCATCTTGATTGAACAACATGCGGGTACATTTCCCGTTTGGCTGTCGCCCATACAAGCGGTAGTGCTAAATATTGCAGATCGACACGCCGAATATGCTACGAACGTGTCACGAGAGCTGGAAAAACAAGGCTTTAGAGTAAAAATAGACTTGAGAAATGAGAAGATCGGGTTTAAAATCCGCGAGCATTCCATGCAGCGGATACCTTATCTTATCATTATTGGTGATAAAGAGCTTGAAGATCAGGCTATTACGGTACGTTCGCAGAAAGGTGAAGATTTAGGTAGTCTGGCAATCAATGAATTTGCCCAACGGCTAAGGCAAGAGATTGAAGATAAAAAATAATGATGTACTCGGAGGATTGAAATATCGCTGCTAAAAAAGATGAAACGCGCCTGAATGATGAAATCACCGCCAGAAAGGTGAGAGTCACAGGTGCCGAGGGTGAGGCATTGGGCATCATGCCGATAGATCAAGCAAGGCAGATAGCGTATGCAGCCGACCTTGACTTAGTGGAAATATCGCCAAATGCCGATCCTCCAGTCTGTAAAGTGATGAATTACGGCAAATACCAGTTTACGCTAAACAAAAAACTGCAAGAGGCCAAAAAGAAACAAAAACAGATTCAGGTTAAAGAGATCAAATTCCGGCCTGGGACTGATGAAGGCGATTATCAGGTCAAATTAAGAAGTTTGGTTAAATTCCTTAATGAAGGCGATAAAACCAAGATAACCTTGCGTTATCGTGGTCGGGAAATGGCGCATCGCGAGCTGGGCATGGACGTGCTGAAGCGCATTGAAAAAGATTTGGAAGAGTTAGCCATAGTCGAACAATTTCCTAAAATGGAAGGCCGTCAGATGGTTATGGTCATGGCACCCAAGAAGAAAAAGTAGCAGAAAAAATAAAGGTGTGTTTTATGAAGAAGGGCTGATTTAATCGGCACTTCAACAAAATCGGCTTCATTAAGGTTACAACTTAAAGTGTAACGATACGGCAACCACGGATGGCTTGCCAAAACAGCAAGCAGTTTTGCTGTCATTAATTCTCCAGGGCCATGCATTTTGCCTTGTTGGGTTTAATCTCAGGGATTTTATTTAATTTATTGGAGTAAAAACAAATGCCAAAAATAAAGACCAACCGGGGCGCTGCCAAGCGTTTTGCGCGGACAGGTAACGGCGGTTTCAAATGTGGGCAATCACATAAGCGTCATATCCTGACTAAGAAAACAACCAAAAGAAAAAGACAATTACGCAAACCGGCTTCCGTCCATGCATCTGATGTACGCATGGTGGCTCGCATGATGCCTTATAGTTAACCTGGAGTAGACAATGGCTAGAGTTAAAAGAGGCGTTACCGCAAGGGCAAGACACAAGAAAATTTTAAAACAGGCCAAAGGCTATTATGGTGCCCGTAGCCGGGTCTACCGCGTCGCCAAACAGGCCGTCATCAAGGCAGGCCAGTACGCGTACCGTGACCGCAAACAGAGAAAACGCCAATTCCGTAGGTTATGGATAGTCAGGATAAATGCGGCATCACGCATCTATGGCATATCTTATAGCCGCTTAATCAATGGTTTGACCAAAGCAAATGTGGCGATAGACCGTAAGGTTTTGGCCGACATAGCCGTACGCGATATCGAGGCCTTCGGTGAAATCGCAAAAATTGCGAAAGCCAATAAAAGCGCCCTATCGTAGCGATGGCAGCATTTTTCATTATTAATATAGCCCGTTCATGCCATACAGGTGTGGATGGGCGGCTGGTTTTTTATATCGCCTTTCTTGGGTCCCCCATCACTAAACGAGTTGAATCGTGCCAGCTAACTTAGATGAAATTCACGCGCAAGCAATGAAATCCCTAGCAGAAGCCCAAGATCTTAATCAGCTCGATCAGGTTCGCGTCCATTATCTGGGCAAAAAAGGGCTGTTTACCTTACAGATGAAAGAGCTAGTGGCGCTTGATCCTGAGCAGTGCCGTTCAGTGGGGCAGGTCATCAACCAAGCCAAGGGCCAGTTTCAAGAGCAATTACAAACCAGGAAGGACGCGCTAGACAACATTGAGTTGGAACGAAGGCTGGCAAGTGAACGCATCGATGTGACCTTACCGGGCAGAGGCCAATCAACAGGTGGATTGCATCCGGTTACGACGACATTAAGGCGGATTTCAAAGATATTTGCCAGTGTCAGTTTCAGCGTGGTTGAAGGCCCTGAAATCGAGGACGATTACCATAACTTCGGTGCATTGAACATCCCCGAACATCATCCCGCCCGTGCTATGCACGACACCTTTTATTTCGATGCCCATACGGTACTAAGGACGCATACCTCGCCTGTGCAGATCAGGGTGATGGAATCCGAAAAGCCGCCGTTGAAAGTCATCGCGCCCGGTCGCGTATATCGCTGCGATTCCGACATCACCCATACCCCCATGTTCCATCAAGTTGAAGGTTTTCTGGTGGACACCGATGTCAGTTTTGCTGACCTGAAAGGCGTGGTGTACCAGTTTTTACGGGCATTTTTTGAAAAAGATATACAAGTGCGGTTTCGGCCTTCTTATTTTCCGTTTACCGAGCCATCCGCAGAAGTCGATATCGAATGTGTGATGTGCAATGGCGAAGGTTGTCGTGTGTGCAACCAAACCGGTTGGCTGGAAGTGATGGGCTGCGGCATGATCCATCCCGAAGTGTTTAAGGCGGTCAATATCGACAGCGAAACTTATTGCGGCTTTGCGTTTGGTATGGGGGTGGAAAGGCTGGCGATGTTGCGTTATGGCATTAACGATTTACGGTTGTTTTTCGAGAATGACCTCAAATTTTTGCAGCAATTTCATTAAGCCCCGTGCCAAGGAAAATCTGAATCATGCAAATAAGTGAATCTTGGTTAAGGGGATATGTCAATCCGCCCGTATCCACTGAGGAACTGGTCGCGCAATTGACCATGGCGGGGCTGGAAGTTGATTCCGTCGAACCAGCCTGGGCTGTGTTCAGTGGCGTAGTCATAGGAGAGGTGCTGTCCACCCAACAACACCCCGATGCGGACAGGTTGAGAGTGTGTTCCGTTAATGTAGGCCAAGGTGAGCCATTACAAATTGTTTGTGGAGCCAGCAATGTCAGGCCGGGTTTAAAAATACCAACGGCTCTAGTCGGGGCGGTGTTGCCGGGCGATTTTAAGATCAAACAATCCAAGCTGCGTGGTGTGGAATCATCGGGAATGCTCTGCTCGGAAAAAGAACTGGGTGTAGCAGCCGATGCCAGTGGCTTGATGGAGTTGCAGCCTGATGCGCCGATAGGTGCTGATATTCGGGAATATCTTTCCCTCAATGATTCAATTATTGAAATCGACTTGACCCCCAATCGGGCGGATTGCCTAAGCATTGAAGGCATTGCCAGGGAGGTGGCTTTACTGAATGGTATGGGTTGGACGGCAACTCAGGTAAAGAAAGCCGATATCAATCATCAGGGTACTTTACCAATAACAGTGGAGGAAAAGGCCGCTTGCCCTCGTTATCTGGGGCGATTAATCAAAGGCGTGAATTCAAAAACGGAAACTCCCGCATGGATGCAAGAACGCTTGCGTCGTTCAGGAATCAGGAGTCTAAGTGCAGTGGTGGATGTCACCAACTACGTGTTGATGGAGTTAGGCCAACCCCTACATGCGTTTGATGCAGATAAGCTAGTCGGCGGCATTACGGTTCGCATGGCGAGAAACGGTGAGTCGTTGGCCTTGTTAAACGGTCAAACGATAACATTGGATACCGAAGCCCTGGTTATCGCCGATGATAAGCAGCCGTTAGCGTTGGCTGGCGTAATGGGCGGCAGTGACAGCGCGGTCAGCGGTAGCACCCAGAATATTTTTCTCGAATGTGCATTCTTTGCGCCACGGGCTATCGCTGGCGAAGCAAGGCGCTTTGGTTTGCATACCGATTCCTCGCATCGCTTTGAACGCGGCGTAGACGCAACTTTGCAACACCGCGCAATCGAACGGGCAACCCAGTTGATTGTCGAAATCGCTGGCGGCAGCACTGGCTCGGTTAATGAAGTCAAACATGAATCTTCTTTACCGCAGCGTCCGGCGATAGTATTAAGACGGCAACGCATCGAAAAGATGCTTGGCATATCTTTGCCGGACGGGCAGGTGCATGACACCTTTGTGCGCCTAGGCATGTGCATTGAACAACATCCAGAAGGCTGGAGCATAACGCCGCCCGGTTTCCGTTTTGATATGGCAATTGAAGCCGATCTCATTGAAGAATTGGCAAGAGTCCACGGCTATAACAATATCCCCAATAATAGCCTGTTGATGCGAGCAGAACTGGGCAAAGCAACTGAAACCGTGTTGGACATAGACAGGGTTAAAGACCTCTTGGTTGACCTGGGTTATCAGGAAGCGATTACCTACAGTTTCGTTGACGAAGATATTCAGCAAGCCGTGGCTGCTGAAGATATGCTGATTAAAATAAAAAACCCCATATCATCTGACTTGTCGGTGATGCGTAGCACCTTATGGTGTGGTTTGCTAAAAGCAGCCTTACATAACCTCAATCGGCAACAAAACAGGATACGATTGTTTGAAACCGGATTGCGGTTCTTAAACATTGATGGCCACACAGGGCAACAAAAAATGTTGTCAGGCCTGATTTTAGGTGGTCTTTACCCAGAGCAGTGGGGAGAAAAACTTCGTAAAGTCGATTTTTTTGACCTTAAAGCGGATGTGCAGGCCATGTTCTCTCTGACCGGTTGCAACGTCCAATACGTAGCCGCTAGGCATACGGCATTGCATCCAGGGCAAGCAGCCCAAATTTTATCCCAGACAGGTGAAAAAATAGGCATATTGGGCATGTTGCACCCCATTCTTGAGAAGCGGTTAGGTTTTGAAACTCCAGTGTTTTTGTTTGAACTCGACCAGGACTTATTGCTTAATAAAACAGTTTCACGGTTCAAGCCCTTATCAAAATACCCATCGGTTAGCAGGGATCTTGCCTTGATCGTAAAGGAAGGTGTCTCTGCCGATGACATCATCGCCAGCATAAAAAGCAGCAATGAGGCAACCATACAGGATATTATGCTGTTCGACCTGTATCGAGGGAAAGGAATAGAAGAAGACTGCAAAAGTGTCGCTGTGAGCATTACGTTACAAAATTTTTCACAAACGCTTACAGATGTTGAAATAGATGCTATATTTAACAATATATTACAAACATTAGCCAAAACAATTGGTGCAAAACTGAGGGATTGATTTCATGGCATTAACAAAAGCTGATTTTGCGGAAAGGCTGTACGAAGAATTGGGGCTAAACAAACGTGAAGCCAAAGAAATGGTGGAATTGTTTTTTGAAGAAATTAAAGGTTCTTTGGCGCATGGCGAACAGGTTAAGCTTTCAGGCTTCGGTAAGTTTGAGTTGCGCGACAAAAACAGCCGCCCAGGCCGTAACCCAAAAACAGGGGAAGAGATACCCATTACTGCCCGACGTGTGGTAACATTCAGGTCAGGTCAAAAACTTAAAGCCCGAGTAGAAACGTATGCTGGAACCAAGCAATAATAACGAACTGCCTGTCATACCGGCCAAACGCTATTTCACTATCGGTGAAGTGAGCGAGTTGTGCGCCGTCAAGCCGCATGTACTGCGCTACTGGGAGCAAGAGTTTACCGAACTGAGTCCGGTAAAACGGCGCGGTAACCGCCGCTACTACCAGCGCCACGATGTCCTCATGATAAGGCAGATACGCGCCTTATTGTATGAACAAGGCTATACTATCGGCGGTGCCAGGGCGCATTTGACTAGCGATAATGCCAAGGAAGACTCAATCCGTACGAAACAACTCATCCACCAAATGATCGGTGAGCTTGAAGACATATTGGAACTGTTGAAGTAGAATCCCTTACTTTTCGGGCAGGCAATGTTGTGCGTTGCTGCCCAAAACCCATAAGATTGCGCCAGCAATCCCATTCCACACCATTCTTTTGATATAAAACTGTCGGGGCGTAGCGCAGCTTGGTAGCGCACTTGCATGGGGTGCAAGGGGTCGGAGGTTCAAATCCTCTCGTCCCGACCAATTAAATCAATTTCTTATAAAATACTGTATTTGGAAAAAGCGGAAAATAGCGTTTTCGGGATAGCAATCGGGATAGCAATTGAAAGTTATTGCTGTATTCGCATGTATTAGTAATCTGTCTAAGCTCTGGCTACTGTTGAGGCTGACCCACCCATATTTACAATTCTGGTAAAGCCTCGATATATTAATCAAACTCAGCTAAACCCTTACTTTAAGGATTACGAAGTAGCACTGACATTTAGCGTATAATGGCGCAAAGCCGCTTTTATAAGCTATGGCCTAGCCCTTCGACTTATTCCACGTTTCCGTTGCCTTATTTCCAGCGATTGTTGCGCTCGTAATAGACACTTTGAAAAAAACGTCGCTAAGGTCAAATTCTACCGCTAACCTTTTGTTTTATAGATATGAATAACGTTTTCAACTTTCTTGCTAATGTTCTGACTCATTCACTGCTTTCACCTTACCGTACAGGCTGTGTATTTGAATCAAGCCCTAGATGCACAAGCGTAGACCGCCCTTGGTTAGTGCATTTGTAGTTTGTTTTTGTTTAAATGCACAATATTTAATATGCACACATCCTATTCGCACAAAATAGTAAAATCTGAGGCGGGTATCGCCAGGCGCACGTATTACAACGCTATTGACGAAGGCCGGATTTAGTTCCTATATCCATTAGCGACGTTTTTTCAGAAACTCTATTACGACCTCATAGTCAAACTGCCACTGTAGTATGGGGTATGGGGTATTGGCAAAGGGGCTGGTCTGGATAAAGACACTTAAGCTGCGCTGGCATGGCTTTGTTGTTTCCGTGCCTTCTCTGCTGCACGGGAGGTGTAGAGCGTCACCGTTTCAGCCAGGCTTTGCAATGTGGTGACGGGCAGCCCAAAGCTGCGCGTACTGGCGATGTTTTGCTTCGGTGGGGAAACCTCTTCCAACTTAATACAGGAAACGCCATTGAGTTCAGCAATAGTCCTGGCCATGACGATACTGAATTTGTCCCGCATCGTTCGGGAATGGGCTTGTTTTAAATCCAGGACAGTATGAACCCCTAAACCATTAAGTTTAGAGGCCAGACGTGAACCGATACCCCAGACTTCGTTAACCGGAAGTGATGTTAAAATGTCATCGATAGTTTGGGTGGATAGGGCATTAAAGTTACAGACCCCAACATAGTGAGGTCTTTTTTTCGCACAATGGTTCGCCAATTTCGCCAGGGTCTTCGTGCTGCCGATACCGACACAAACGGGCAGTCCCGTCCATTGCAGGATGGTTCGTTTGATTTCCTTGCCATAGTGGGTTAAATCCTTACTGCCAAAACCGGACAGGTCAAGGAAGGATTCGTCGATCGAATAGGCTTCGCGTTGAGGTGAGTACAGGGCGAGCGTGTTCACCACTCGGTTAGACATGTCAGCATAGAGCCAAAAATTGCTGGACAGGGTTATCACTTCACCTTTGTTAAACTTGTCCTTGATCTGAAACCAGGGGGCACCCATTTTTATCCCAAGCATTTTGGCCCGGTCACTGCGGCTAATTGCACAGCCGTCATTGTTTGAAAGCACCACGACGGCTTTATCCCAAAGTTTAGGGTTAAACACCTGTTCACACGAGACGTAGAAATTATTCACGTCTACCAAGGCGATGCAGGACATCAGGGATATTTGCGGATCGAGCCGGTGACCACACCCCAGATTTCAAACTGCATGTTTTCCTTGATTTCGATGGGTTTAAAATCAAGGTTCGCAGAAATTAACACGGGATTCCCTTCCTCACTCACGCCAAGATATTTAATGGTGAACTCACCATCGACAATAGCCATGACCAGGCTGCCAACAGCGGCATCTTTCGACCGGTCAACAATGGCAATATCCTTGGGCAACAGGCCGGCATCCCGCATGGACAAGCCGGTGATGGTCACTAGGAACGTAGCATCGGCTTGTTCGATCAGGTATTCATTGATGTCGAGACGTTTCTCAATATGGTCGTCAGCCGGGCTGGGGAATCCTGCGGAGACTTTTGAGGAAAAGAGGGGTATGGTAACCGCTGTTTTTGGAGCTAAGACTTGATGGATGTGTTCGTCAAAGTCAATAGTGCCAGACTCGCTCTTAATTGAATAAGCTTTTAAAAAGTCCTTGATTTGCGTCACTTGGCTTTTGGGTACGCGAATAGGCACGGTTGGTTCGCCATAAGCATTTAAGCCTAACGGCCTACCAGCGTTTTCACGTTTGCCGCCACGGGATTTCACTTTAACCGTCCTATTATGAATAATGTACAGTATTCAAACATGGGCTGTTATTTTTGTCAATTTACTCAATGGGGGTTTGTGTGAAACGCCTCCAAAAGTACCAGTAACCTGAATTCTGGATTACCTTCTTAATTGGGCACTGCAACAAAAATGCAAGTCGGAGAACAAGATCTGTTAGAAAAATCCAAATACCAATGATCAATTTTTTACCTAAATTTTTACCTAACTAATTGTCGGCATAAACACTCCTTTTAACTTTGGCTGTGTTAGCAGAGAGGTTTGAGTCAATTCAAACCTTTGCCTACCGACTTTTTAACTCGGAGGATGAATGAATTATCAGCGAGTTGTACTTGTGCTAGCCATGTTAACAACAGCCTGTGGTACAAAATTTGGCAGAGATTTTGAAAAGCAGGTTGATTTAACAAAGCATGGCATTACTGAAACTACCACCAATATCGAAGAGGGGCTAAAAAAATCCTGTAATGAAACCCCAAAGGTTTCCGCAGATGCTGATGAAATTTTGCGTCTGGTGTCCAGTGAAGACAACACCGTTTTTACCGTGGATGGAAAACAAATGGGCAAGGCCAGGCAGTTAAAAGTCTGCATTAACAGCAAAGGCGAACATACCGTGATTGCTGAACCTCCAGGTTGCGAAGCAAAAACCGAAAAACTCAAACCGCCTTATGATTTCCCCATTTACGAGTTTCGTTATATGCTGGCGGAATGTAAGGCTGCTAACGCACCACCGCCCACACCGGTTAAAGCCCCCACGCATCGTAAAACTAAGCGCAAAAAACACTAAATCATGTGCAGCCTTTCCAAATTAGGGCTCATCGCTCTCGTTGTGAGCCTATGGTTGACAGGTTGTGCCAGTCTCTTGCGCAACGACTATTCCGAGCAGGATAAACAAAACTATCCGAAAGCATCGGCCGATGCCAATACCGTGGTGGCGTTAATCTCCGATAAAGATAACACCCGTTTTAGTGTCGATGGCAAAACAATTGGCAGCGAAGTGCAAGCGGGTGGTGAGCTAAAAATTCTAATCAACAACCAAAGCCATGACATTGTTGCCCAGCCGAAAGGCTACCAAGCAAAACCACAACATATACAACCCCCCTTTGATGAGCATTCGCCGATTTCCTTCGGTTTTACTTATAAAGATAAGCAAACTAATAATGATGAAAATCTTGCTAACGTACCGCCAATTGTGACCGTCCAACAAGCGCCTGCCCATTCCGAAGAACAGCATAAGCCCCTTAAACCCCCTTCAAATCACGTCGCTCCGCCTGTAACCATGAAGCCTGCAGATGACGGTATTACTATTGCTTTGAAAAATAACAAGTTTGAGCGGAGGGTCGCTTTGGTCATTGGCAATGGAGCTTATCAATACACTGGTCAATTGCCTAATTCAGCTAACGACGCACAGGATATTGCCCAAGCACTTAGAAAGGTTAACTTTCAAGTGATATTGAAGACCGATGCAAGCCTTGAAACAATGGCCGATGCCATTTACCAGTTCGGGGAAAGCTTGAAAGGTGGAGGTGTTGGCTTGTTTTATTATTCAGGGCATGGTTTGCAGGTCAAAGGTGAGAATTATTTGTTGCCCGTCGATGCGAATTTGACACGAGAAGATGACATAAAACGTAAAGCCATCAATGCCAATGATGTTCTGGAAAAAATGGGAGAGGGCAAGAGTCATCTGAATTTGGTTTTTCTGGATGCCTGCCGCAACAACCCCTTCCCAAGCAGTACACGCGCTGTGAGTCGTGGCCTGGTTGGTATGAGTGCCCCCAATGGTACTTTGCTAGTGTTTTCAACTGATCCAGGTAATGTGGCAGCAGATGGAAATGGCAGAAACGGCACCTATACAAAACACCTCTTGCAACAAATTAATCAACCCGGATTGGAGGTAGGTATGATGCTACGCAAGGTACGCACGGCAGTGAAGGAAGAAACCGGTGGTCAACAAGTACCTTGGGAGAATGGGTCTATTGAGGGAGAATTTTATTTCAGTGGCAATTAACACAGCTATGTAACCGTTAATTATTGAAAATTTAGCATTGTTAATTAAGTATAGCCTTCAGGTTTCCGTTGCGTTTGAGCATTAAAAGCATCACGGAATATTCAAGCATGTCCTTGCTTTTGCTGTAGCGCTTCGACTTTCGGCGCAGCCTGGCCAGGAAATGCCGGAACAAGCTGTTGTACCCCTCGACCGTGTAAGTTTCGGCTTTTGATTGCGTAT